>DGED01000035.1:0-5764 GCA_002385755.1 Caryophanales bacterium UBA3935
AAGGTGAAGGAAAGATGAGATTTTGCCGAAGGATTTCAGTTTTACTTATAGTTTTTATTATCGCCTGCGGCGGCGCCGTCGTCGTCGGGGCGTCCTCGCTTGCGTTTGAAAAAACGGAAGTTTTGGAAAGCGGCGAGCTATACGCTGGCGTCGATTATGAGAAGTTTTCGGCCGCGACCTGGACCGACGCGGGCGAGGTCGGCAACCAGCAGATCAGCGTCGTCAAAGCGCGAAAGTTAAGCCCCGTCAAAGTCTTCGCCTGGGCGAAAACCGGCCCGTCGTCGCTATCGGGCGGCGACATGTTGGCGATCGCTTCCGATTTTGAGAAGGAAAACCCGGGATGGACGGTTATCGCCGGGATTAACGGCGATTACTATGATCCCGCGACCGCGACCCCCGTGAACGCGTTCGTTCGCGCGGGCGACGCGATCAAACCCGTTAATCATCAAAAATACATGTCGCTCGCGATCGGCGACTCCAAAGAATTCGCGGTCTCGCGCGTCAACCGGAGCGAAAGCAAATACGGGCTTTCGTTTTATCAGGCCGGGACGAACGCCGTGATGAAAGAGATATTACTCGACGGGCATAATTTACCGCCGGGCGCCGGTAAGACATCATTTTACCACGGCAACTCGCGGGAAGTTACCGTCGCCGGGGCGAGATTGTTTTTAGCCGAGGCCGATACGCGACTGAACTACGGCGGCGTGTTTTTCCGCGGCCGGATCACGGGCGAGGTCGAAGCCGCCGCGGTCGGTAGCGATAAATTAACGATCGCGACCCGGAATCCCGAGATTGCCGCTCTTTTGGAAGAGGGTCCGGAAATCCGCGTGCAGAAAAGCCTCGCCGGCGCGAATAACGGCTATGACAATATTATCGGCGTCGGCAGCCAGCCGTTAAAAGAAGGCGAAATTCTTTCCTTTTCGGAAATCGGCGACCAGAGCGAGGCGTTCGCCTCGGCGCGGCATCCCCGCTCGGCCATCGGTTTCACCGCTGCGGGCGATGTTATTCTCGCCGCGTTTGACGGCCGGCAGGGTTCGCTTTCCGGCGTCAATCTTCGGGAAATGGCCAAGGCGCTGCGGGAACAAGGCTGCGTCGACGCCTTTAACCTCGACGGCGGCGGTTCGACGCAATTAATTATCCGCAAAAACGGCAAACTGCGATATTTAAACAGCCCGTCGGAAAAATACCGGCGCGTCGCGAACGCGGTGTTGATCGCTGCGCCGGACGTGTATATCGAAGCGGCGTACCGGGAGATAACCGCCTCCTCCCTTACGCTTGATTACCGAGTCACCCCCGCCGCCGGTGTGGAAATTAAAGCGAGGCGGCTTTTGGTTAACGGCGTTCCGGAAAGTCTCTCCGCGCCTTCCGTCTCGCTGGATTTTTCCGAACCCCGCGGGATCCATTATTTTTCTTTCGAGATTGAGTATCTAAAGGATGGTAAAAAATATACCCGGGTGATGTATAATCACCGCGTAAATATCGCCAATTTTGACGCGCCGGCGCCCGGGAAAACCAAACCGCATTCCTTTACGATCGAGTTCGCGCCGCGCCCGGAGCATAACGGGTTTGACGCGGTGATTAATTTTTCCGACCCGGACGACACGATCGTTAAACTTTACTTGGTTAATGACGGCGAAAAACAAGTGGCGCTAAAAGACTCCCGCGGCTATGTGTGCAAATATTACAATTTGTCGGGCGGGCGCATTTTTGCTTTTACCGTCGAATATCATTACGTTCTCTCGTCGCCCGCGCCGGTAAGAGAGGAATACCCCGAGGTTTTCGTTTACGAATACGTCGCGTCTCCGGCCGACGGGGAGGGCGATGAAAAAAGCGGGTGTTCCCTCGCCGGCATCCCCGCCGCTTTCGGATTGATCGTATATTATTTTGTTAGAAAACGGCGTAATTACGTCAAAATACCGGAATAGAGTTGGCGCGAAATGTTTCGCGGCAACTTTTTTATTTAAAAAAATGTAAGCCTTTCCAAAAAAATACTTGACTAGACAAGTTAAGTGTTATATAATTAAGCTAGCATTAGAGATAGGAGGAACTAATGGCTGCATTTAAAAAAATATTCGTGTTTGTCTGCTTGACGGTGGTTGCGATCGTCTTGAGCGGTTGCGGCAAGGACAAAGTGCCGCCCGAACTGGTGATCGAGACGCCGGAAATATCGCATGCGGCAGGCGCGGATATCGTTTTGGCGGAATATATTAAAGATTTCATTTCCGTAAGCGATAACGTGACTGCCGAAGATGAAATCAAAATCGAAATCGTCGATTTTGGTGGGTATGACAAAGGAGTGAAAGGTACTTACGAGATTACCATCAGGGCGACCGATAAGGAAGGCAATTATACCGATAAGAAGATGACGGTAGTCGTCACCGACGCCGACACCGTCCCGCCGGCGTTGACGAAGACGCCGACGACGATTTATCATATTGCCGGAGAAGAGGTTGACCTGACCGAGGGTCTGGAAGGCGTCGATGATGTCGACGGCGTGAACGTTAACTTTAAGGTTGTGGATCTTGGCGATTATGACAGAAACGTTCCCGGAACGTATACCGTGATGATTGTCGTTTACGACAATGCCGGCAACGAAAGCGCTCCTTTTGAGCGCGAGGTCGTCGTATCCGATAGCTACAGCCGCGCCGAGATGGTATCGTTTGAAGGCGAAGTTATTCGTTACGAAGCGCTTTACAACCCGCAGATTCTGGCCGGGCATACCGCTACCGGTTACAACACGGCCTATGACGGTCATTATGTCAATGTTTTATCTAAAGACTATGTCGACTGGCTTGTGAATTACGCGCCGGAAAGAATCGGCTCGGGCGTCGGCTGGAGCGTAATCGCCGTTACCGACGCCGACAACAAAATCGTTTATGTCCGCCACTGGAACAGCGGCGAGGCTTACCTCGACAATGAAGGAAATTTGGTTTCGGTTCCGGCGGTCGACTGGTCGACGGGAACCAACCGTAACTGGACCGAGGAAGTGAACGGGAAAATGATCTCCCGCACCAACGCGCGCTACAGTTCCGGCGAGATGGGCATGATGATGGCCAATATCAGCCGTTGGATTCCCGATGGCGGTCATGTTTTCATGTTCATTAATTGGATGACGATCGGCCTTGACGAGAACGAGGAAGTCGTGACGAAGGCCAATACTTCCGATATGCCCCGGGCGATGGGCGCTAATTACATTATGTATAGCGACGAGGACGGGGACGACGTGATGGATTACGCTTTGGGTCGCGAGCTTAAAATCATTGACCCGCAATTAAGCAAACAATCGATACGCAAGTCTTTTGACGCGGATAAACCTTTCCCGGTTATCACCGTGTCCGGCAAACGGACCGTAACCGACACCGGCGTTTGGAAAACGAATTATATCGAAACC
Organism: Caryophanales bacterium UBA3935; assembly: GCA_002385755.1. Classification (GTDB taxonomy): domain Bacteria; phylum Bacillota_I; class Bacilli_A; order ML615J-28; family CAG-698; genus UBA3946. The sequence continues at coordinate 3,392 of DGED01000035.1, forward strand.
GTTTATTTGAACGAACACGACAGCGAAAACCCGTATGACCCGCTTGCCGGCGTTACGGCAAACGACGGGAAAGGCGGCGATATTACCGACGAGATTACTTATAGGGTATATCGTTACGCAACGACCGAACAAGTTTACGGGTACATGACCTCGCTATCGATAAACGACCCCCGCTGGGCCGAATATTACGATGAGGTCTGGACGCTGGAAGAAAACGAAGTTCAGTTGGATAACATCCTCGTCCCGGGTAACGACGGTCATTATTTCGTGATCGAATACACGGTAACCGCGAACGGGCATACCGACACGCTTTACCGGCTGATTCAAATCAAAGCCGACACGCCCGATTATATCGAGCTTTACGGCGAGTCGGATTCCGTTTACGCAAACGTCATGTCGATCCAGCAACGCCTGGAAATGAATCCCGATTTGGACGAGTTTGGGGCGATGGACAATACGGACAAAGGCATACTTTACAACTATGAAGGCTTTAAATCATTATCCGCATATCCGAATCTTCCCAAAGGCGTCGTCGTCGTTTTGGATGAATACTACCGGGTATTAACGATAAGAGTCCTGGCCAATACGGCTTTTGAGATTACGCCCGACGGAAAAGCCGAAATCAACGACCTGGAATGGGTTGACGACGGCCTTCTCGCGGGAATTGACGATATGCTCCCCGAAGGCGGTTATGTCGTTATATATCCCGAAGGAAAAGATGGAACCGTACTTGCGAAAGCGCTGCGAGCTTTTGTTGATTTTGATTATCAGGAAGGCGATATCACCGCCGATATTAAAAACGGCGCCGTCTCCGTGTCTCTTGTGATCAAGGAAGTTCAGGAAGTTTCGACCCTGCTCGTTAACGGCGAGGCGCCGCTCATCGAAATCAGCGGAAACGAAGTTACGATTAAGGTCGTTGAAAACAGCAAGGAAGCTTTGATATTCTACCCGGCGGGAGGCGGGGCCGGATTCCGGCTGGATACCGGCAAGGCCTACTATTTCACGAAAGAAATGTATGCCGTTCTCTCGCAAAGCCAGGAAGTTGTCTCCTCGTTTACCACATCAAGTCCGAACAAGGGCGTTCCCTGGTTCCGCGACGGATCGATCGTCGTGCTTGACGCCGACGGCAAATTCGTGCTCGCTCGCGTGATGACGACCGCGGCCGCGGCGGAAATAAAAGCTGACGGCACGGTTATTTACGGCAACGCTGCTGTTGTCGCGACGACCGAGGCGGATAAAGCGGCCGCGGGAGAGGCGAACTTGTCGTTTGACTTGGTTATCCCGAACGCCGCCAATACCGTCCCGCACGGACCGTTGGCCGACATTCTTGACATCGTGCCCGACGGCGGCTCGTTTATCATCTTCCCCGGCACTGCCAATACAGCCGTCCGCAATTACAGCGTTCGGTTGCTCTGGAACGCCGATTACCCGGGCAGCGGCATAATCGTTGACGCCACGGCGGAAGAACCGCCGGCCGGCTCGCCCGACCCCGCGACCAACGGCTTTGATTTCGATAACTATACCGCCGATTATTTCGAGAATCTCTTAATCGAGGTTGAATTCGTGGCGACCGTAGCCGACAAACCGGCAAAACTCCCGCGTCCGAAAGTTACCCTTGACGGCAACGCGATCAGCTGGGCCGCCGTGGAAGGCGCAGCGAGCTACGACCTTTATGTCGACGGCGTTCTCGCGTTGGCATCCGCCGGAACGTTTAACGAAGAAACTAACGCATACGAGTTTGATCTTGTCGGGCTTGATTTGCAGGCCGCGACTTATAAAATCCAGGTCCGGGCGATAACCGCGGACGCGAAAGCGAGCTCGACGTCGGTATTGAGCGACGCGGTAATGTATGAGCTTAGGCGCGCGGATTCCCCCGACCCGGAAACCTTTGTTTTGGATGATAATATCTTATCGTGGGGCGAAGTAGAGGGCGCGACGAAATATCTCGTTTCTATTAATGACGGCGACTATTTTGAAGTCGAGACCAACCAGGTGACGATCCCCGACGACGCTTTGACGGCCGGAACGATCGTTAAGGTTATCGCCGTCGGCGAGGAAGGAGTTTTCAACTCGCTGCCGACGGAATATGAGCTTGACATCGAGGTTATCCCCAAGGAAATAACGCTTGGCTCTTATGTGTTGCCGGTCGTCGAGTTTACCGCGAGCGCGTGGCTGCGTCACGCCGACCCGGAAAAAGGCAACGATCCCGGCGCGCAATGGATTCAAGGAATCGTCGTCGTTAACGGCGTCCATGAATTCGCCAATCTAGACGATAACGTCCGGCTCTTCAGCGGCGGTTACGCCGCGGTGCTTGACGCGGACTTCAAAGTAAAATATATCGTCGACCGTTGGGCGCACGAATGGAACGCCGAG
>DGED01000035.1:6000-6438 GCA_002385755.1 Caryophanales bacterium UBA3935
CATCATCTTCGCCTCGCAATACGGTACGGGCTTGCCGGAAGGCACCTACCGCAACTACTTCGGAAACGCCTTAATCTATGACCTGGAGACGCTAACGACCGATCACCGAAACATTAACATTGAGGAAGCGATTGACCCGAGCGCGGTCAAAATCGAAATTAAAGAAGTCGTTGCCACAAAAACGATCGCTCTCGGCGGAAATCACCTGCCGATCGTCGAGTTCACGCTTGAAAAGTGGCTGAATTACGCCGATCCCGACGGCGGTAATGACGTCGGCGCGGCCAATATCGCGGGCATCGTTTTAGTCACCGGCGTCATCGGTATTGCTGATCTTGAAGATAATCATAGACTTTTCAGCGGCGGATACGCCGCGGTGCTTGACGCGGATCTTAAAGTAAAATATATCGTCGACCGCTGGGCGCACGAATGGAACGCCGA
>DGED01000035.1:6586-6896 GCA_002385755.1 Caryophanales bacterium UBA3935
CATCATCTTCGCCTCGCAATACGGCAAAGGTCTGCCGGCCGGCACCTACCGCAACTACTTCGGCAACGCCCTCATTAAAAACTTGGGAACGGTGACAACCGATCACCGCGGCGTCGATCTCGAGGAAGCTATCGACCCGAGCGCCGCGAATATCGTCATCCGCGAACAAAAGAAAGTTCTCAACGTCGGAACATCGCTCGTGAACGTTAAGGAAATGGAACTTGACGAGTGGCTGAATTACGCCGATCCCACGGGCGGTAATGACGTCGGCGCGCAATGGATACACGGGCTAGTCCTCGTCCACGGCGCC
>DGED01000028.1:0-844 GCA_002385755.1 Caryophanales bacterium UBA3935
CCTTTGGAAAACAGTGCTTCAAACTTGCCGTTTTGTCCTTGATTCCGTTTGGCGCCAAAATAAATTAACTTGTAAACAAAAAGCCCTAAAGGGCTTTTTTTTTTGAAAGGGACAATTGTGCTTTTAATCGGCATCGTTTGGTGATATAATAATACGGGAGATGATTATAGAAACATGACGGAAACCTTATCGATGAAAGCGGTAGTGAAGGAGCGTCCCCAAAAAGGGTTCAGTTATTTGGAAAAGACCATTTCTACAGATTTGGCGCCCGACGAGGTTCTGGTCAAGGTGATTTCGGCTTCGTTTTGCGGGACCGATTATCATATCTACCAGTACGACGAATGGGCTCGGAAAAGGATTAATCTGCCCCTGATAGTCGGGCATGAATTAAGCGGCGAAATTATCAAGGTCGGCGCCGAAGTAAAGGAAGTAAAAGTCGGCGATTGGATCAGCGCGGAAACGCATATCTTTTGTTCCGAGTGCGAGTATTGCCTTCGAGATGAAAAACATATTTGCGAGAAAACGAAAATAATCGGCGTCGATACCGACGGCTGTTTCGCGAATTATGTAAAACTGCCGGCGGCGAATTGCTTCGTCAGCAGTAAAAACGTCGATCCGCGTTTGCTTTCGATTCAAGAGCCGCTTGGAAATGCCGTACACACGATAACCCATTTTCCCATTACCGGGAAAACCGTGGCGGTCGTCGGGTGCGGTCCGATCGGCCTGATGGCGATTGACGTCGCGAAGGCGATGAACGCGGCCAAGGTAATCGCCATCGAAACGAAAGAATACAGGCTCCGCCTCGCCGAGAAAATCGGCGCCGACGCGGTTATTAACCCGATGA
>DGED01000028.1:1031-2605 GCA_002385755.1 Caryophanales bacterium UBA3935
ATCGAAAGCGCGTTTAAGTATTTGAAGCCCGGCGGCGCGATAAGCATGCTTGGCATTCCAAACCGCATTATTGAGGTTGATTTCGCGTCCGATATCGTCTTTAAGGGCGTGAGTATTTACGGGGTCGTCGGCCGCCGTATTTACCAAACCTGGAATCAGGTGAAAGAACTGCTTGACAAGAATCTTTTGCATCTGGAAAAAATCATCACGCATACGTTTCCGTTATCGGAAATAAACCGGGCGGCGGAAGTTATGGGAAGCGGGAATTGCGGGAAAATACTTTTATTACCCGAGGAGGTATAATGGACAAATTAACGTATTTTCATGAGAAAGTAGAGGAGTTAAAAGACGCCGGCGTCTATCGCGTCCTGCCGGTGAATTATGGTCCCTGCGCCAATGTCATTAATTTAAACAACCGGAAAGTAGTCAATCTTTCAAGCAATAATTACCTTGGCTTGGCCGATCATCCCCGTCTTAAAGAAGCGGCAAAAAAAGCTATCGACAAGTACGGGATCGGCGCCGGGAGCGTGCGCACGATCGTCGGCAACCAGGACATTTTGGAAGAACTCGAGCGGGAGCTCGCCAAGTTTAAGCGCGAGGAAGCGGTGGTCTGCTTCCAGTCGGGCCTTAACTGCAATTTGGGCGTCATCCCGGCGATTACCGAAAAAGGCGATTTGATTATCAGCGACGAGCTTAATCACGCCTCGATCATCGACGGCGTCAGGCTCTCGCGGGCGGATAAAGCGATCTTCCGCCATGCAGACACGGAGCATCTTGCGGAGATACTCGCGGAGAAGGCGGAACAATACAAACGGGTGTTTATCATTACCGACGGAGTTTTCTCCATGGACGGCGATATCGCGCCGCTTCCCGAGATTGTTGAGCTTGCGGAAAAGTATAACGCCTACGTTTATGTTGACGACGCCCACGGAAGCGGCGTCTTGGGCGAGGGCGGCCGCGGGACGATCGATCACTTCCATCTTAACGGACGCGTCGATTTCATCGTCGGCACGCTAAGCAAGGCCATCGGCGTTATCGGCGGTTATCTGGCCACTAAAACGAAGGTGAAAGAGTGGCTGTTGCACCGGGCTCGCCCGCTGCTTTTTTCGACCGCTTTACCGCCGGCCGCTATCGCCGCGACGATCGAGGCCGTGAAAATACTCTCGGAAAGCGAGGCCTTAACCGAAAAGCTTTGGGATAACGCCGCCTATTTCAAAAAAGGGCTTAAAGACCTGGGCTTCAACACCGGGCAAAGCAAGACGCCGATTACGCCCGTTATAATCGGCGACGAGGCGCTGACGATGAAATTTTCCCAACAGTTGCTCGAAGAAGGAGTGTTTGTTTCCGGCATCGTGTTTCCGACGGTGCCGCCGGGCACGGGTCGCTGCCGGGTGATGCTTAGCGCGAGCCACACGAAAGAAGATCTTGATTTTGCTCTTAACGCTTTTTCGGCTGCCGGAAGAAAGCTGAAGATTATAAAATAAGAAAGGAGACGGTCAAACCCGATCTATGAAATTACCTAAACAAATGATCGTCGCCCATCGCGGCGCTTCGGGACTTGTCGAACACGAAAA
>DGED01000046.1:0-861 GCA_002385755.1 Caryophanales bacterium UBA3935
GCGATATTGCGAAAAGTGGTAATCGAACGAGGCGTAGCCCTTGGTCGATGATTTTAGGCGGTCGAAGAAGTCGATAATAATCTCCGCCAGCGGCATATCATATACCAGGGATACCCGCGTCGGGTCGATATAAGACATGTTGTGAAAGATCGCTCGCTTGTTCTGACAAATCTGCATCACGGGGCCGACGTACTCGCTCGGAAGCATGACGGTCGTCTTGACGAACGGTTCCTCGATTTCTTGGATCATGATGGCTTCGGGCATTTTCGCCGGGTTATCGACCTCAATGACTTCCCCGTTAGTAAGCTTGACTTTATAGATAACGCTCGGCGCGGTGGCGATCAAGTCAATCCCGAACTCGCGACGGATCCGCTCGCTGATGATATCCATATGAAGCAGACCCAAAAAGCCGATTCGGAAACCGAAACCGAGGGCGTGGGAATTTTCCGGCTCATAAACGAGCGAGGCGTCGTTTAGCGATATCTTTTCCAGCGCTTCTTTCAGTTCCTCATACCGCGTCGTGTCCATCGGGAAAAACCCGCAATAAACCATCGGCGTGAGTTTCCGGTATCCCGGCAGCGGCTTGTCCGCTTTTCTGCCGGCATGGGTAATAGTGTCGCCGACGCGGATGTCCTTGACATCCTTAATCGACGCGACGAGGTAACCGACCTCTCCCGCGATCAAATGGTCGCGTTTTGTGGCCAAAGGCCGGTAAACGCCGACCTCCAAAACCTCGTATTCGGCGCCGGTCGACATCATGTGGATAACATCGCCTTTTTTAACCGTCCCGTTAACGATCCGGACGAGCGGCACGACGCCGCGGTATTGGTCGTAGTAGGAATCGAAAATTAGCGCCTGCAA
>DGED01000046.1:1029-2098 GCA_002385755.1 Caryophanales bacterium UBA3935
ATCGCGTTGACGCCCGCGCCGGTTTTGGCGCTGACGGCAATCGCGTCGCTTGAGTCGATGCCGATCACTTCCTCGATTTCCTTCAGCACTTTTTCCGGGTTAGCGTTGGGAAGGTCGATTTTATTGATGACTGGAATGATTTCAAGATTATTCTCAAGCGCAAGGTATAGATGGGCCATCGTCTGCGCCTGGATTCCTTGGGTCGCGTCAATTACCAAAATCGCTCCCTCGCAAGCGGCCAAAGAGCGCGATACCTCGTAAGTAAAATCGACATGCCCGGGCGTATCGATTAAATTCAATATATATTCCTCGCCCGATTCGGATTTGTAATTGATTTCGATGGCGTTAAGTTTAATCGTGATTCCCCGTTCCTTTTCCAAATCCATCTTGTCAAGAACTTGTTCCTTGAGCGTCTGTTTGTCAATCGCGCCGGTAAGCTCGAGGATCCGGTCGGCCAGGGTGCTTTTGCCGTGATCGATATGGGCGATAATCGAGAAATTTCTAATTCTTTTTTGTTTATCAAGTAATGCTTGTTTATCCATATATTTTCTTCCTCTATATAGTATATTTTATCGTAAAACGCGAAAAAAATCAATGTTTTTTAACCGACTTCGATTAACGGCACATGGTATCGACTGCATATCTCGGCAAGTTTTTGACTTTTTTCCGTCGCGATGACGGCGATGACTTCAAGGGTGAGCAAGAGCTCCTCAAACAAGTAATCATATCCCGAAAGGCGCCCGTCCTCTTCTACCCGCGCGCCGAGCAGCAGGATAACATAGGGCCCCTCTTTGTATGTTTTGACCTTGCACGGGCCGTCAAAAATAACAAGATTAGGGTTCCCGTCGCTACGGATATTATTTTCCCGATCGCTAATAATTAAAACCATTTTTAGCCCCCGCGTTTAGGGTATGTCATATCGGGCAAAACTGTTACATTTTCTTGCCGGGAAGGGGGTCATATGATATAATTATTAAGGTGATGCGCCGTGAAAGTTAAGTACCCGGACCCGACAATTAACTATCAAAAACCGTCAAGCTTGAGCACGCAAGGAATGTTTTTCGAAAAC
>DGED01000046.1:2254-5241 GCA_002385755.1 Caryophanales bacterium UBA3935
AAAGTCGAGTACCCGGCGCGGAACAAGGCGCGAATCGTCGAGGCTTTTTACCGGACGCCGTCAACGACCGACTACAACGGCGTCTACCGGGGAAAATACATCGACTACGAGGCGAAAGAAACGAATAACCTGCGGTTCGCCTTTAAGTATATCTATCCGCATCAAGTCGAACATTTAACGAAAGTCGCCGAACACGGCGGAATCGCCTTTATTATTATCTATTTTAAAAAGGTCAACGAAATCTATATTATCGATATCAATGTTTTCAACAAATATTACCGCGATAAGACCGGCGCCAAAAGTCTCCCGCTCGCCTTGGTTCGGGAAGTCGGGATTATCGTCGATCAGGGTTTCGCGCCGCCGATCGATTACTTGGCGGCCGTAGACGAGTATTATTTCAAATGAAAAATCCCCGCGCGGGGATTTTTTTCGTAATTTATCCAAACATAAAGGAATCGACGTCAAGCAAACGTTTATGGAAACGGGAGAAAATCGCGTGCATAATCAATATGCATAAAATCGCCGACGGGACCATATATCCCAGGTTATAAATGATCGACCAGTACCACCAAACATAGTCACTGTTCTCGAGGAAAAATTCGGGGATCCAAGCGCGGAAAAAAAGCCAACCCGATGTAATGTGAAAGATAGACCGAATCGATGTCGCGAGCAAGATTCCGTACGTGACGAAATTTAGTTTGCCGGGCATGTTATCCAATCCTTTGGCTTTTTTCGCGAAAACTCCGGCCAAACCGCAGACGGTATAAGCGAAAACATAATCGAAGAAAATAACAGCCACGAGAACTAAGGAACTTAATCCCCAGCCGAACACCTCGCTATAGATGACTTGTATCGCGCCGATCAAAAAACCGACGGTAAGACCGCCTTTAAGCCCCCAACGGAAGGCGATGATAAAAATCGGCACCATCGCGATCGATATCGATCCGCCGCTCGGGAAAATGAAATTCGAGTACCACCCCGCCGCATAATCCAAAACGAGACCAAGGGCGGTAAAAATCCCGATTTCGGCGATAAATCTTAATTCTTTGTTTTTCATTTGCTTCCCTCCGAAAATAAAAAATTTTTTCTTTAGGAATGCTAAAGAAAAAACCTTTTGCGATAGTTTTTCCTACGCTAGCATTACCTAGATCAGGTTCAAGGGTCGTTGCCGGACAGCAAACCTCTCAGCCTCTCGTGAAGCTCCCCTTAACTTGTCGTCTGTATTATACTATATAATCCCGCCGAACGCAAATGTTTTTCTCTTCTTCTTTCGTTTTTATCGTCGGCCGGGCGTTCGCGTCTTATTTCGCTACCGCGTTTTCGCGCTTCGCGGCGATTGTTTCCTTAATAACGATGCCGGAAGCGACGTGATCACGATAATCTTAAAGACAAACACCGTTATAAAAATCGCCGCGGAATAAAAACCCCTAATGTATTAGAATATTTAACTCAAACGCCAATCAATCGGCTCGATATTATTATCAACCAAAAAACTATTGCATCGAGAGAAATAGCGGCCGCCGAAAAATCCGCGCGACGCGGAAAGCGGGCTCGGATGAGCGCCTCTTAAAATCAAATGCCGGGGCGAGGTGATCAGTTTTTCGTATTCCTGCGCGGATCGACCCCACAGAAAAAAGACGACCGGGGTCGCTTTATGATTGATAAGGGAGATGACCCGGGACGTAAACTCTTCCCATCCCTTCCCGCGATGGCTTAAGGGGCTGCTGTCGCGGACGGTAAGAATGGCGTTAAGCATCAGCACGCCTTCTTCGGCCCATTTGGTCAAATTACCCGACGCGGGCAGCCGTACGCCCAGGTCCTGGCTCAACTCGCGGAAAATATTCTGCAGCGACGGCGGCACGCGCACCCCGTCGGGAACGGAAAAGGCGATACCGTGAGCCTGTCCCGGCTGGTGGTAAGGATCCTGGCCGATTATCACGGCTTTCACGTGGCGAAATCGCGTGAGCCGGTAGGCGGTAAAAAGATTTTCCCTCGCCGGGTATATCCGTTGGTTTTGATATTCTATTTCCAGGAATTCCTCGAGCTTTCGGTAAAAATCTTCCTCGAAGACCTCCGCGAGAAAATAATCCCAAGTGTTTCCGATTCTTAATTTCATCGCTCTCTCCATTGCTTCATTTTTAAGCGTTTGCGCTCGTTTTGTAAGCATATTGCTTATATGAACGGCGGAAATATGATATACTATAATTGGAAATAAGAAAACATTCCGATAATAATCGAATATATTAATTTAGGAGGAGATTATATGAAAAAGCAAAATTATCCTTTCACCCTGATGCCGCTTCCTTATGATTACGACGCTCTTGAGCCTTATATCGACAAGGAAACGATGCATTATCATCATGACAAACATCACCAAGCTTATGTTGACAATTTAAACAAAGCTCTGGCTAATCATCCCGAATTTCATCACCTGACGTTGGAAGAACTTCTTTCAAACTTGGAGAAACTTCCCGCCGAAATCCAAACCGCGGTTCGGAATAACGGCGGCGGCGTGTACAACCACAACTTGTTCTGGTTGGCGATGACCCCGCAACCGCTCGGCAAGCCGATCGGCAAACTCGCCGAGGCAATCAACGAGCGCTTCGGTTCCTACGAAGAGTTTAAAAACGAGTTCAAAAAAGCGGCGCTCTCGCGTTTCGGTTCCGGCTGGGCCTGGCTCGTGAGCGATAAAAACAACCGGGTGGACATTATTTCGACCCCCAATCAAAACACTCCCCTCGAGCAAGGCTTACGCCCGCTGTTACCGCTTGATGTTTGGGAGCACGCCTATTACCTGAAATATCAAAACCGCCGCGGCGACTACATCGACAACTGGTTCAACATCGTCGATTGGCAGCAAGCGGAAAAACTATTCGCAAAAGAATAAAAACCCAGAAAGCGCCTTGAAGCGCTTTTTTATTTTTGGGCCGTAAAAATCGAAAGCACTTCGCGGACGAAGTGCTCTTTTTTATCAAAACAGTCCGACT
>DGED01000033.1:0-563 GCA_002385755.1 Caryophanales bacterium UBA3935
AAGTTCGCGAAGTAGAACTCAACCCCGTCGCCGTCGATGAACGCGTTATACTCGATTACCGCGAGCCAAGTTAAGCCTTTTGTTGACCAATTCGCGTAATTGGTTACGTTATCGCGCAGGCTGATATAGTTCGCGCAGTCTTCAAAATGATTGAATTTAATGTTGAAGTACGCGCTCCAAGTTTCCCCGTATCCGCGGGTCGCGATCGCGCCGATGCGAACTCTTTCCGTCGATTGCGTCGCGGCGGCGCCGCCGACGTTCTTGAATGTGTTGTTATAAATATTCGCAACGAGATCGCTCGCATACGGGCTTCCTACGTAACTCCGGAGGTAGATGCCGTTGTAAGCTATGTTTTCAAAGACGTTGTCTTCAAAAGTGAAATCGCCGTAGTTCGCGCCATATTCCAAGCGGATCGCGTCGCGATCGCCGCCCGAGAAGACGTTGCCTTTGAAAGTGACGTTGTGAACGCAGACCATGAAAACATGGGTGTCGCTTACGTTTGAGAACTTGTTGTTTATGAATTGGTAATTATGAAGCCAGGTGTATGCCGGGTAAAGGCTGAC
>DGED01000033.1:658-821 GCA_002385755.1 Caryophanales bacterium UBA3935
CCGGATTCGTTCCACGCGATCGTAGCTTCCGCGGTGTCATAAACATAGTTGTTCTCAAAACGGAAATTTGAGAAACCGGCGGAAACTGTGGGGCCGTAGCTCTTCACGCGCGCCGCGCCGGTGAAGGAGAAGCCTTTAATCTTGATGTTGCTCGCGTTTACGG
>DGED01000033.1:1113-11637 GCA_002385755.1 Caryophanales bacterium UBA3935
GCCGGGTTAAGGTTGTAGTTCGCTGCCAAAAGGGTCAAAGGCTTGTCAATAATAATGTCCTCGCCATAAGCGCCGGGCATGACTATAATCGTCGCGCCTTCGGGAGCGGTTTCTACGGCCGCGTCAATCGAGGCAAAAGCCTTTTCGCCGTAAGCAAACTCCAGGCCGTAAAACGTTACGATTTCCCCATCCTCGAAATCTACCCAGTCATTGTCGACGAGATAGAGCGAGGCGAGGAAATCTTCGAGGTCCTCGACGCTGGTGAAATACGGTTCATAGGTAACAAGCTCGGGGGTGAAGAACTCGGGTTGCGGGCCGCCTTCATAGAGGAACACGTTGAATTCGGCGTTTATGGGCACGACTCCCGTGTGCTCGACAATATGATAATCGTAATACGGCGTATCTGCGGGTTCGAGATACGGTTTGTTATGCCAAATATTATAATGGATATTGAAGGTAATGTCGTCCGCGGTCGCCCCGTTCGATTTCAGGCGGATATCATGGTATTCGGTGCAATAGGGGAACTCGTTCCTTAAGATATTGACGACCGTGTGATAATCGCCTTTCATGTAGTTGACGAGGTTAATGTGACCGTAGACTCCGGCGCGTCCTTCCCACGTACCAATATAGTTGTCGGTAATGTTGACTTCATCCGCCATGTACTTGGTTATAACGATCGGGTACTGAATATTGTCTTCAAACACGTTATTTACGATATTGATGACGCCCGAGGCCCCGGGGCCGATACCCATGTTGGTTCCCCAACTGGAGTTCTCGCTAGCTTCAAGACGGATGGCGTCGAAATAACGGTAGAAGTAGCAGCCTTCGACGGTCAAGTCTTTCGCGTTGTTTATGCGCACGCCGCGGTAGCCGTAAAGCCTTGTATCGTGGAAGATCGAATTTTTAACCAGGATGTTCTCGTTTATGGGTTCCTCGCCCCTTATTCCCAGATACAACACGCCTTGGGCGGGATCAACGGTTGAATCAATGAAGTAAAGGTTTTCAAACACGAGATTCTTAAGCGGGCTCATTGAATAGATTTGTCCCGGGCCCGTGAATTTAAGACCTTTGATCACGAGATTTTCGATTTCGCCCAAAGTAATGATGTTGCTGATTATGGCTTCCTCTTCCCGAACGTCGGGATCGGGCACCGGATTAACGTCGGCGTTGGGACCCAAAATCGTGACGTTGTTGGCATCGACGGTAACTTTGCTGGCGTACTCGCCGGCTTTAATGTAAACCGTGGTGCCGTCCTCGATTAATTCGAAAGCGGCCGCGATGTCGGTTAAAGCGTTCAGGCCGACAATGAGCTCGTGCGAATCAACGGTTATTGTCGAGAATCTTTCGGCTTCCAGGTTTTGATCAACCAAAATAAAGGAGACGTCAAAGTCCGTAATCTTCTCGACTACTTTAATGTTATAAGTAGCGGAGACTGTATTATCGACGGTCGACGTAACGGTGATAACAGCTTCGCCCTTGCCGACGGCGACGACTTTACCGTCCGCGTCAACCGTGACTACCTCTTCGTCGCTGGATTCAAAAGTAGCGGTTTGATGAGCAGCAGCCGGCGTGATGACAAAGGATAAAGTCATTTCCTCGTCAACCATCAAGACGCTGTGTTCCCCGGTAACGGTTATCGATTCCGGATCGGGAACATAAACGGTAATTTCAAGCGAGCCGACCACGGTTTCGTCTTCCGTTGAAGTCGCGTAAACGGTAACGGTTCCTTCCGATAAACCGGTGAAATAACCGTTGGCGTTGATTTGTCCGATAGACGTATCGGATACCGACCAGGTGACGGTTTGAACGGCAAGTTCCGGTTCGACCGTCGCCGTCATAAGAACGCCTTCAAAAACGGCGATCTCGGTCACGTCGTCCTCGGCGGTTACCGTAATCGATACCGGATCGGGAACGCCGACCACAAAGGTGACCGTGTTCAGCACATCGGGTTTTACTTTCGACGCGACCGTGATTGTTACTTGGCCGACGCCGACGAAATTAACAAGCCCGGTTTCGCTTACGGTCGCGACAGTCTCGTCGCTCGATGACCAATCGACCCCTTGAATCGCAAGGTTCGGGACGACATCGGCTTCAAGTTGTAGCGACTCTAAGGCTTTTACGATCGTCGAATCGTAGCCTTTAATGATGATATTGTTCGGGTCGGGAACCACGACGTTTACGGTAATCGAGGCGCTTTTCCCGCGCGCTGACGCGGTGATAACCGCCGTTCCGACGGCAACGGGAGTCACTTTACCCGTTTGGTCAACTGTCGCGACGTTCTCTTTGTCGGTTGACCAACTAAAGGTTAACTCGCGCGCCGGCGTGACGACCGGGACAAGCGTTAAAGTGGTTCCGAGCGCGACATTAACCGATTCCTTGTCGAAAGATATTTCGGCATCGTACTCGATAACTTTTATTTTAATCGAGGCGCTTGCCTTTTTATCTTTCACGGTTACGGTTATGTTGACTTCTCCGATAGCGATGCCGGTAATTTTCCCCGTCTGATCGACGGAAACGATCTCATCATCGCTAGATGCCCATTCGAGATCCAACGTTTCATCTGAAAGCGTCGGTTCTAGAACTTTTTCATCACCAACCATAATGGTGATCTCTTCCTGTTCGAAGGATACTTTAACTCCTCCGCAAGCCGTTAAAATAACGGCAAAGCAAATGATTGAAAAAAACACTAGCAATCTCTTCATTCATACTCCTCCATTTCTCTTTTTTGGTATTGCAAGCGTTTCTACGTAAATTATAACATATTTTAGAAAAAATTCCAATATTTTTTGAATAACTAGCAATTAATTACAATTTGATAAAAAATCTCTCGCCAAGGGAATTACAAATGAAAAAGACTGCCGGAAACGATAAATTTGCGATTAAAAATTAAATAAAACACTTGAAATATCGATTGATTTGTAGTATAATACATAATGCCGGATGCAGGTATAGTATAACGGCTATTATGTAGCCTTGCCATGGCTAAGATGCGAGTTCGATTCTCGTTACCTGCTCCATTTTGAAATAAACGTATGCGCAAAGCATACTTTTTTTATTGCATTTTTAACCGATTTGTTATATAATATTTACGCGCGCAGGTATCGTATAATGGTTATTATGTAGCCCTCCCATGGCTAAGATGCGAGTTCGATTCTCGTTACCTGCTCCATTAAGCATGAAAGCCCCGATACGAGTTATCGGGGCTTTTTTGTTTTATGGTAGTTTCTACGAGTCAAATATTCAACAATAATCCGACCAAAAACCATGATTCAATTGTCTTATTAAAAAAGAGAAAAATACGGAAATATCATATCAAATTTCGGGAGATGGCCAGCGGCTTGCTATTTGTGCTGAAGCGTAAATTATGATATAATAAAACGGGATACGACTTAATTATTAATAAAACGGAAGATGAGAGATTATGAGAAAACTTTTTTTCGCAACCCTAATTATCTTTATATTTAGTTTTTTTCCCAACGCCCTCTCGGCGCTTGATCCGTTACCCCCGAAAGTCGACGATCGCGTTCCGTATACCACGAATAAACCGGAATTTAGGGGCGTGTGGATTACCACGTACACGGGAGACGTCCCGCCTTATTCTAGCGAGGCCTCGTTTAAAAGCAATATGTGCGATGTGTTCGAGGTGATGGAGCATTATAAGCTTAACGCGATGATATTTCATATCAGGACGCATAACAACGCTCTTTACAAATCGGAACTTAACCCCGTTGCGAGTTGGTGGAAAACGGTGGATTTTGATAAGTTTGACCCGCTGGCGTGGCTCATTGACGAGTGCCATAAAAGAGGCATCGAGTTCCACGCCTGGATGAATCCCTATCGCTTAGGCAATGACCACTATTACGGGTCCCCCCTGCCGGCGGCGAATCCCCAAAACGACAAGAACAATGTTTTAATCGATATATTCGATCCCGGGATCCCGGCGGTAAGAGAGTTTTTGATTGACACCGTTATGGAAGTGGTCGAAAATTATGACGTGGACGCCATTCATTTCGATGATTATTTTTACAGGAGTTTCAGCTCAAAAGGGAGTTTGGTCGGCCCGGTAACCATTTTGGATGACCCCGATCAGAATACTTTCGAAACCTACGCCGGAAATTATGACACCTCAAGCGCGTACGATAAAGCCGATTGGCGCCGCGAGCAAGTTAACTTGCTGATCGAAGGGATAAGCAAAGCGATAAAGAAATATAACGCCGAAAACAACAGGCATGTTCAATTCGGGATTTCCCCGACCGGGATATACCGTAACGGCAACGGCGTCGTCAATTATGATGAGAACGGGAAACCGGTCACGACCGGCTCGGCGACCAACGGGCAGGAACATTACGCCTCATATTTATTCGCCGACAGCCTGAAATGGATCTCCGAAGGATGGCTTGACTATATTCTCCCCCAAAGTTACTGGGCCACCGACCATAACGTCGCTTCGTATTATGACGTCATGGGCTGGTGGGATAAGGTCGTAAAACATCTGGACGTTAACTTATATTCCGGTATCGGAATTTACCAGGCGAATGAAGCGAATAGATTTGGGTGGATGAATGACGATACCGAATTATACAAGCAATTGGATTATGTCGAGGCGTCGGAGAATATCAAAGGAGTTTGTTTTTACGCGTATAAACACTTGAAAGACGCTCACCGCGGGTCGACGTTATTTTCCGCCCGACAGCTTGAAAACATCGGCGAAAGAATTTGGCGCGAAAAGAAATTGCTTCCCGAGATAAAAAGCATGACTCCCGTCCGGCCGGGGAAAGTGAAAAACTTTAACGTCGTTAATAACACGCTTACTTGGGAAGGGGCGGAGAACGCGAAATTTTATCTTATCTACAGGAGCAAATCGGAAGTGACGTTTGCGGATAGCCAAATAATCGCCGTAACCGGCGGGATAGGCGATTCATTCGTTTATCAAGACGACGCGAACGAGCGTTATTCTTACGGCGTCAGGGCGATAAGTCATACCTATGCCCTCGGTGAAGGCGCGAAACCCGACTCGGTTCGCTACGACCCGGTATACTATATATATTTTTATGTCGATGAGGATTTAATCGCGATCCATAAATCAAATGAAACTTTTGAACTTCCCGCGATTCCCGAAAAGGAGGGTTACGATAAAGTCCCGCCCGTCTGGAGCGTAACCGACTTTTCCAATATTACCTCGGACACAAGGGTTGACGCTATTTATTTTATAAATGAATATGAAATAAAGTTTTACGATAAAGACGGGGAATTATTCGAAAGCATGATTTTGGAGCACGGAGAACAAATAACGCCCCCGGATTTGCCGGCGATTGACGGCTATGAGTTTAAAGGCTGGGATACGGAGATCGGCGTCGCCACAAGCGATATGGAAATAAGGCCGATTTATGAAGAAATCCCGGAAGAAAACCCGCCGGGCGAAGCAAATGAGAAAGAACCCCTATTCTCCTGCAAAGCTTTTTATCTTAACCCGCTTATTTGCGGGTTCGCCGCCCTGGCGATTCTATACTTAAGAAAACGAAAACAATAATATTTCTGATTGCGAGGAAGTATGAAAAAAGTCAATGAATTGGAAAAGTCGCTCAAGAAGAGAATCGGGAAACATCGCCTCATCATGGCGATGGCGATTGTAACCGGCATAATCACGATAGCGGTTTTTGGCGTTCTTTTCGCCAATAGCAAGAAAACATTAATCTTAGGTTTCTCCCAGCCCCCAATCACGCGAGTAACATATAATGAATTATTCGCCGCAGGCGTTCTTTTCGGGATCGCGCTTGCCATCGCGCCGCTTGCGTTGTTTTTAAGGCATGTATTTATTTGCCGACGCGGGACGGTTAAAGCGGGCGATCACTATGTTACCTTATACGTCGGCTTATTAAGAAGAGAATTATATGTCGACGGGGAGTTAAGGGAAGCGACCGCAAGCGATTATAAAATGCAAGCCAGATTGGCCGACGGGATAATGGTCTACGTGAATATCGACAGGAGTTTGCGCCATGCCCGCGTGTCTTTTTCCGACCGCCGCGCCCCCGTCGAACTGTAACCTCGCGCGCGGCCAAGGGGTTTATCAAAATATCATAATGGTGATGTGAGATGAATGATACGCGTCAAAACAAAAAAAAGGCTTTGGATAGAATTATCGAAAGAATCGATTTTCCGAAAGACGCGGTTAAAAAAATAAAGTCGGCGTTCGCCGGTCTTCGCCCGGAAGAATACCCGGACGATATGGGCGCGTTCCTTGATATTAAAACCGCCATCCCCGCCTGGCGCGGACTCAAGGAAAAACTCGCTCCCGACCCGGACAATATGAAAATTCTTTCCTTAATGCTATACGCCTTGTCTTTTACTTACGACAACTATCAAAAAGCGGGCATACCGGATGAAATCTTCAACGCCACGATCGGCTGTTATAACAGGTTTCTCCGCGAACATTACGCCGGCTACGGGAGATGGGCGTTTGATCGCGATTGGTGGACGCACTTGCAAATCGCGATGACGATTTTCAGGGTCGGGGAACTGGAATACGAGATGAAACGCGATCAAAACGATAAGTTCATCTCGATCCATATCCCTTCGGACACCGTCTTTACCATGGAAAGGATTAAAGACTCGCTCGCGAGATCGCGCGCCTTTTTTCGTGACTACTTTCCCGAATACGGCGACGTCGAATACCGGTGCCGCAGCTGGCTCTTAAGCCCCGCCTTAAAGAAGATGCTTCCGGAAGGCTCAAATATTCTGGCTTTTCAATCCTTGTTTGATTTTACCGGCGAGGACTGTAGTTCCTCCGGCTATATCGAGTGGATATTTAAAAGAAAATACGAAGACTTTCGGGATTTGCCGGAGGACACGACGCTGCAGCGCAACTTAAAGAAATATTTGCTCGCGGGAAATATCCTCAGCGTCGGGAAAGGCGTTTTAAAGAAAGAACTCCTTTTTACCGGTCAAGAGAAATGAAAAACCAACCTTCTCGGTTGGTTTTTTATACATCGATCCCGAACGCGCCTTTAACCAAGAGTCCGATTGCGAAGGAAATCAAGGCGACGCCCAAGCTGATTGCGCTCATTTGGAAAAAACGCTTTTTAAACGACAAATCTTTCGCGACCGAAATATAAAAGTTAAAAACAAAAATAATGAAAATCACGGAGAAAAGCATCACGCCCAGCGCGAGACGCCGGTTGCCCGCGAAGAGAATGAAGGGAAGGATTAATATGCCGACCGTGATAATGTAGGCGACGCCGGTATAAAGCGCGGATTTAAGCGGGTTTTCCCGGCCTTCGGCCTTAGCGCTTAAGTACTCGCTCGCCGCCATCGAGAGGCTCGCGGCGATGCCGGTAATCAGCCCCGTCAAGCTGATAATACGGCTGTCGGAAAGAGCGAACGAGAGCCCGGCCAATGCTCCCGAGAGTTCCACGAGCGCGTCATTGAGACCGAGGACGATCGAGCCGACATAGTTAAGCCTTTCCTCGTTCAGCATGCTGATCAATTCATGCTCGTGTTCGCTTTCCTCTTTAATGATTTTTTCCGCTTCCGGGATTTCCCCGATTAGGACGGAATAATTCTTCTGGGCCTTATCCTCGCCGCGCTCGAGGATTTTCAAGGTAAAAGTATAACCGAGAAGCGCGCTAAGCAGCCGGTAAAAAAATATTTTGATTTTGCTCGGTTTGACTTTAACGCCGGTGTATTTTCCCCATATTTCCGCATGCGCCTTCTCCTGCGTCGCGATTTTTTTCAGGATTTCCCGGTCCCGCTCGTTTTTCAGCCGCCTCGCGATCCGCGTATAAATATAATACTCGGTTATCTCGTTTTTCTGCATTTGTTTAATAATCTTTTTAATTTCTTCAGTTACCATTTCGTCCTCCTTTTATTACTATTATATCATAAATCCGCCGTTTTTTTATTACGAAAGAATAATCAATCGTTCGTCGCGAAGAATCTTTTTGCTCGTTTTTACCGCGGAAAATATCAATCATGCTTGTTGAGATATTTCGCGTTTAATGGTATAATTTTTTTGAAGAAGAAGAAAGGCTCGTTTATATGGAAATAATATTAACCGGTAATAATCTTACTTTAGAGGATTTTATCGCCGTCGCCCGCGGGCGGGCGAAAGTGTCGTTAGCCGCTACGGCCGCTAACAAAGCGGAAGAAGCGCGGCGAAAAATAGAGAGAATCATCGCCGCCGGGAAAACCGTCTATGGCATTAACACCGGCTTCGGAAAACTAAGCAACGTCGCCGTGGGCAACGACGAGTTGGAAACGCTGCAGGCGAACCTTTTAAAATCGCACGCCTGCGCGATTGGCGAGCCCCTGCCCGTCGAGGCGGCGCGGGGCGCGATGTTGCTTCGGGCCAACGCCCTCGCTAAAGGTTACTCGGGCGTTCGCCTTGTCGTCATCGACCAATTGCTCAAATATCTCAATAACGATATTGTCCCGGTTGTCCCGGCAAAAGGATCGCTCGGGGCGAGCGGGGATCTCGCGCCGTTGGCTCATCTCGCGCTCGCCTTGCTCGGGGAAGGCGAGGCTTTCTATAAGAAAGAACGCATGAAAACGCAAGAAGCGCTTTCCTTGGCCGGCCTCGAGCCGCTTGCGTCGCTCGCGCCCAAAGAGGGGCTTTCGTTAATCAACGGCACGCAAATCATGACTGCGGTCGGCTCGCTCGCTTTATACGACGCCATCGGCCTTTCGAAGGCGGCGGATATCGCCGCCGCTTTAAGCCTGGAAGCGCTTCTCGGAATCAGGGACGCTTTTACCCCGAAAATCCATTCAGTCCGTCCTCACCCCGGCCAGGCGGCGACCGCCCGGAATATTTTAAAACTTACGGAAGGAAGCGAATATCTCTGTCGCGCGGGCGATGCCCGCGTTCAGGACGGTTATTCGCTCCGTTGCGTGGCCCAGGTTCACGGAGCGAGCCGCGACGCATTCGCTTACGTCAGGAGAGTCGCGGAGACCGAATTTAATTCCGCGACCGATAACCCGCTTGTTTTCGCCGCGGACAAAGTCATCTCCGGCGGGAATTTTCACGGGCAGCCGCTCGCGCTCGCTTTTGATTTTTTGAAAATCGCGGCGGCCGAACTGGCTAATATTTCGGAAAGAAGGCTGGAGCGGCTCGTGAATCCTTATCTTAACGAAGGCCTGCCCGCGTTTCTCGTGGCGAGGCCGGGACTTAATTCCGGGTTTATGATTGTCCAGTATAGCGCCGCCTCCCTGGTGAGCGAAAACAAAGTCCTCGCCCATCCCGCCTCGGTCGATTCGATCCCGAGCTCGGCCGGGCAGGAAGATCATGTCTCGATGGGGGCGATCGCCGCGCGGGGCGCGAAGGAGATAGTTGAAAATTCTCTTTATGTCGTCGCGATGGAGATTTTCGCCGCCCTGCAGGCTTTGGATTTGCGCGGGACGCGAGCGATGGGGGCGGGCACGGCTCCGGCGTACCGCCTGTTAAGACAAGCGATTCCCTTTATCGAAAACGACGAGATCATGCATCCTTATATCGAAAAAATCGCCGCGCTAATCAAAGATGGCGAACTCGTCCGCGCAGTCGAGGATAAAATCGGGGCATTGGAGTGATTAGATGGTTAACAAAAAGATAAAAGAAGCCATGAAGGTAAAGCTTACGGATATATTTCCCGAATTGCCGGATTATCCCGAATTTGACCCGGCAATCAGACGGGCGCCGAAACGCGAGCTTTCGTTAACGGAGGCCGAGACCGCGCTGGCGCTGAAAAACGCTCTCCGGTATATCCCGCCGGAATGGCACGAGCGCCTCGCGCCCGAATTTTTGGAGGAACTCTTAACGCGGGGGCGGATTTACGGCTACCGTTTCGCGCCCCGGGAGCGGATTTACGGCAAGCCGGTGGATGAATACCGCGGCCGGACGCTTGCCGGCAAGGCGCTGCAGGTTATGATCGACAACAACCTTGACCCCGACGTCGCCCTTTACCCGTACGAACTCGTCACCTACGGCGAGACGGGTAGCGTTATGCAAAACTGGATGCAGTATCATTTAATCAAACGCTATCTGGAGGAGTTGGCGGAAGACGAGACCCTCGCCGTCGCTTCCGGTCACCCGATGGGCGTATTCCCGTCCGCGCCTCAGGCGCCCAGGGTCATCATTACGAACGGGCTCATGATCGGGCTATACGACGACCTTGAAAACTGGAACCGGGCCGCCGCGCTCGGGGTCGCGTCCTACGGCCAGATGACGGCCGGGGGGTGGATGTATATCGGACCCCAGGGAATCGTTCACGGGACGTACTCGACCTTGTTAAACGCGGGCCGGAAAGTCTTGGGAATCACCCCGTCCGGAAACCTCTCGGGATCTCTCTTCGTCTCAAGCGGTCTCGGCGGGATGAGCGGCGCCCAGGGAAAAGCCTGCGTGATTGCCGGCGGCGTCGCCGTGATCGCGGAAGTCGATTATTCGCGGATCGCGACGCGCCTCAACCAGGGATGGATCGATATCGTCGCGCGGACGCCGGGGGAGGCTTTCTCCCTTGCCTTTAAGGCAAAAGAGAAAAAGGAAGCGCTGGCGAT
>DGED01000033.1:11837-16415 GCA_002385755.1 Caryophanales bacterium UBA3935
AGCGACCAGACATCGTGCCATAACGCCTACGAAGGCGGTTACTGCCCGGCGGGGATCGACTTTGAAACCCGGACCGCGCTTTTGAATACCGACAAGCCCCGTTTTCGCCGTCTCGTTGACGAAAGCCTGAGAAGGCATTTTCGGGCGATAAAAAGACTAACCGAAGCCGGCGCTTATTTCTTTGATTACGGGAACAGTTTTATGAAAGCGGTGTTTGACGCCGGCGTTAAAGAGATTTGCCGGGATGGCGAGAACCCGCTCGGCGGGTTTATCTGGCCGAGCTACGTCGAGGACATTATGGGCCCGCTCCTTTTCGACTACGGTTACGGGCCGTTCCGTTGGGTCTGTCTTTCCGGCAAGGACAAAGATCTCGAGGCCACCGACAAGGCCGCTCTCGAATGCATCGACCCCGGTCGCCGCTACCAGGATTACGATAACTATCATTGGCTTCTCCGGGCGAAGGAGAATAATCTCGTCGTCGGGACCAAGGCGCGCATTCTTTACCAGGACGCCGAAGGACGGGCAAAAATCGCCCTCCGCTTTAACGAACTCGTCCGCGAAGGGGTCATCGGGCCGGTCATGATCGGCCGCGACCATCACGATGCCGGCGGGACGGATTCCCCTTTTCGGGAAACCGCCAATATCAAGGACGGGTCAAATATTATGGCCGACACGGCGACCCATGTTTTCGCCGGAAACGCCGCCCGCGGCATGACGCTCGCGGCGCTTCATAACGGCGGCGGCGTCGGTATCGGCAAAGCGATTAACGGCGGGTTCGGACTGTTGCTTGACGGCTCGCCGCGGACGGACGAAATCATCAAATGCGCGATCGCCTGGGACGTGATGGCGGGCGTCGCGCGTCGGTCCTGGGCCCGGAACAGGGCGGCGATTGAGGTCGCGGGCGAGTACAACCGCGCCGGGCGCGGCCGGATCACGCTTCCCTTTTTAGCCGACGACGATCTCATTAAAAAACTCGTTAAAGAAAAATATGTTCCCGGAGGAAAATAGAAAGGAGAAAACGATGAAAATAGTTCAATGCGTGCCCAATTTTTCCGAAGGTCGCGACCGCGCGGTAATCGAGGCCGTCGTCGCGCCCCTTAAGGACAAAGAGGGGTTTAAGCTTGTCGGCTACGAACCGGACGCAAGTTATAACCGGACGGTGGTTACGCTATTGGGGAATCCCGAAGAAATGATCGGGCCTTTGCTTTCGTTTGTCGGCAAGGCCGCGGAACTCATAGATTTGAATCGCCATAAAGGCGAGCACCCGCGGATGGGGGCGGTCGACGTTATCCCCTTCGTCCCGATTAAGAATATCAAGATGGCGGAATGCGCCGCATTTGCCAGGGAATTGGGCGAAAAAATTGCGTCGGGCTTCCAAATCCCCGTCTTTTTATACGAGGAAGCGGCCGCGGACCCTTCGCGGCAGAATCTTGCCGATATCCGTCGGGGCGAGTTTGAGGGGATGCGGGAAAAAATCAAAAAGCCGGAATGGCGTCCCGATTTCGGGCCGGCGGAAATTCACCCGACGGCCGGGGCCGTCGCCGTCGGCGCCCGGGCGCCTTTAATCGCGTATAATATTAATCTTTCGACGGCGGATATTGGGATCGCGAAAGCGATCGCAAAGGCCGTGAGGCACTCCGGCGGCGGGTTCAGGTATGTGAAAGCCGGCGCAGCGAAAATCGAAGGCCGCGATATCGTCCAGGTGACGATGAATCTTACCGATTACCGGAAAACGGCCGTTTACAGGGTGTTTGAAGCGGTTAAGACCGAGGCCAAGCGTTACGGCGTCGCCGTCCTGGGAAGCGAAATTGTCGGCATGTTGCCTCTGGAGGCGGCGCTTGATAGCCTCGCTTATTACCTCGGGTTGGAAAGTTTGCCCGCGGGAAAAATCCTTGAAACGCACCTTCTGGAGAAATGATGGACAAATTTGTCGTATACAATATAAAAACGCTCGCCACGCCTCTCGGCCCCGCGCCGAAGTCGGGGCGGGCGATGGCTGATATAAAAGTTTTGAAAAACGCGTACTTGGTCGCCGCGGGCGGGAAGTTTATCGCCGTCGGCGAAGGCGACGGGTATCAAAAATACCCCTACGAGAAGATCGACGCCGGCGGCGGGTTAGTCACCCCCGCGTTTATCGACGCCCACACGCATCTCGTCTTTGCCGGGAGCCGCGAGGACGAGATGCAAAGAAAACTCCGGGGCGAGAGTTATCTTGATATTCTCGCGTCCGGCGGCGGTATTCACGCGACCGTCGCCAAGACGCGGGCGGCGAGCGAGGAAGAGCTTTATCGCTTGGCGCGGGAGACCTTAAACAAGATGCTTTTGCTCGGCGTCGGGGTTGCGGAGGCGAAAAGCGGCTACGGGCTTGATAAAGAAAACGAGCTAAAAACCCTTCGCGTTATCAAGCGGCTAAAAGACGAAGGCCCGCAACGCCTTGTCGCGACATATCTCGGCGCTCACGCCCTGCCGGCCGAGTATAAAAATGACCGCGCCGGCTATATCGGTTTGATAAAAGCGACGCTCGAAGCGGTAAAGGCGGAAGAATTGGCCGAATTTTGCGATGTTTTTTGCGAGGAGGGGGTTTTTACTTACGAGGAGAGTAGGGAAATTCTAGCTTTCGCGCGTGATTTGGGATTCAAACTCCGCATTCACGCCGACGAAATGACGAACTCTGGCGGCGCGCGGCTTGCTTCGGAGATGAAATGCCGGTTCGCGGATCACCTGCTCGCGGCGTCGGACGAAGATTTCGCCGCGCTCGCCGCGGCCGGGGTCGTGGCCCTCGTCCTGCCGTTAACCTCGTTTTTCCTGAGAAAGCCTTTCGCCCGCGCGCGGGAGATGATTGACCGCGGCGCAGCGGTCGCGATCGCGACCGATTATAACCCCGGGAGCAGCCCCTCTTATAATCTTCCCTTGGCGATGCAGATGGCGGTCCTCGGCGCCGGGATGACCCCGGCCGAGGCTTTAACCGCGGCGACGCTCAATCCGGCGAGCGGCTTGGATATCGCCGGTTTCAAGGGCTCGATTGAAGTCGGGAAAGACGCCGATTTTATTATATTCGATTGCCCGAATCTCGATTATTTCTTCTACCGGTTCGGGGAAAATCGCGTTCGCGATGTTTATTTAAAAGGGAAAAAAGTCGTAAATAACGGGAGGCTTGGATGAAATTAGTCGATCTTGATATAAAAAGTTTTATCGAGAAATTAGAAAGCTCATCGCCCACGCCCGGCGGCGGGAGCGCGTCCGCCCTCGCGGTCGCGCTGGGAATCTCGCTTGTCCTTATGGTTGTTAACATTACCGCGGCCAAAAAAAAGTTTAAGACGTTGGCCGACGATGACAGGACGGAATTCCTCGCGGCGGCCGGGAGGTTAGATGCTTTAAAAGAAGAGGCGCTCGCGCTCGTTGACGAGGACGCGGCCGTTTACGCGGAAGTGCTCGCCGCCTACAGGCTGCCGAGTGAAAGCGCGGCGGAAAAAGCGGCGCGGGAAGAAAGCGTCGCCGCGGCGACGCTTAAAGCCGCCGATGCGCCGTTTAAGACCGCCAAGGTCGCTCTTTCCGCCTTGCGCGAGACGCAAAAAATCTATCCCCACGCCCATAAAAACGCGATTTCCGATCTCGGGGTCGGCGTGAAATTAATCGGCGCGGGTTGTTCCGGCGCGGTAATGAACGTAAAGATAAATATGAAGGATTTTCCCGATTCGCGCCTCGCGGGAGAGTACCTGCGGGCGGCCGAAAAATTGGAAGAAGAAGCCCGGCAGGCCGGGGAAGTAATACTCGCGTTCGTTTCGCGGAATTTATGAAGCGGATAATAAAAAAGACGGTCGTCGCGTGACAGCGGGACCGTTTTTTTGTTTAGGTTTTTTCCCATTCGTACATTAAATACTTGGATGGATTCATGGCAAGTTTTCGGTAAGTTGCCTGGGCGGGGAGATTCCGCTCTTCGACGTATAAGCGCAGGCCGCAGACCGTGTCTTCTTTTTCCGCTTCCGCCTTTAAAAACTCAAAAAGTTTTCGGAAGATGCCGCGTCGGCGGTAATCGGGATGAACGTAGACGCTTTGGATCCACCAGAAGTTGGCGTTGCGCCAATCGCTCCATTCGTATGTTACGAGCAGTTGGCCGACGACTTTCCCGCCCTCTTCATAAAGGAAATAGCATCCTTTCGCCTCGTCCGAAAGGAGCGATAACACCCCTTTGAACAAAGTTTCCCGGTCGAGACCAACCCCTTCCGTTTCCCGCGCCAAGGCTTGATTGTAATCGATAATCGTTTCCAAATCCCTCAATTTAGCTTTTCTAATCATTTTTTTACCTCGGAAGTATTATATTAAATTTCCGCGCAAAAGTAAACGAGAAAAACCAATTTTTCAACAAGCAAAAAGAAGCGGTTTTGAAAGGACCTCAAAACCGCGTATTTATTATTGATTGATCGGCTCTTCGATTAAGGTCGCGAAGATGAATCGGTGTTGGTGTGCGAAATCAAGCGAGGTCCGGCCGTTCGCGAAATGGACATGCCTCCCGCCGCCAACGTTAAGCGCCGGCCCGGAAAAGAGGCGGATAAAGTGATGATGACCGAAGGCGTCGTC
>DGED01000033.1:16595-30225 GCA_002385755.1 Caryophanales bacterium UBA3935
CCGGCGAAACGGTGATTATGCGCGGACGCGCCGGCGAGACGCGCGGAACCGAGAAACTCGTGAACATGACCCTCGCGTTTGCTTTCACACATGCGGCGCATTGGACAATTGCAAAGCATTAAACAATTTTCACCCCCTTTTATAATATATTCGCAAAAATAATTCCGGTAAAGGGAATAGTCCATTTTCAAGACGGTCCGTAAAAATCATAATTAGGTGGTTGAAAATGACAAATATTTTTGATATGATATCTATAAAGAGAGAGAAATAAACAGAAAAGAGGGCGATTTATGAAAGCTAAACGCATTTTGGCGGTTTTTCAGTTTTTTTGCGTTCTTTGGCTGGCGGTTTGTTTTCTTCCGCCGCGGTCGCTTAAAGCCGCGTCGAACGTCGGTCTCGGCGAGATTGGTTACTCGGAAATACGCGATATCGATACCGGCGTCGAGCTCGAATACGTGATGGGAACAAATAATCACGGCGAGCAAAAAGCTCATACGGTGGAAATCGCCAAGGGAGCGCTTACCCCCGCGGCGACTTACGGGACTTACGTTTACGGCGGCGAGAAATTGACGTCCATGCTCGCCATGGAAGAAGCTAATACCGGCAAGAAAGTCGTCGCGGCGATCAACGGCGATTTCTATGACACGAGCAACGGTATTCCTTCCGCGATCATGATTGTTAACGGGCGTTTCGTTACGTCGGGAACCGGTTTTAACTCCCGGCCGGCGATCGGTTTTAAAGCGGACGGGTCCGTCGTTTACGGGCGGCCGAAGATTTCCATAAAACTAAACGACGGCTCGAAGGACATTGCCGTTAACTACTTAAACAATGACCGCAAATATAATGAAACTTCGGTCTACCTTTACACGAGCGATTTCGGGGCGACGACGAAATCGATTCACCCGGGAACGGAGGCGCGCCTGAATATCGTGAGCGGCGATTTTCGTCTCGGCGAGGTCATAACGGCCGTCGTCGAAAGCGTCGGCGCGCAAAACACGCCGATCGGCGAGGGACAAATCGTTATCGCCGCGGCGGGCGCGCGGGCAAGCGATCTTAGCGGCCTTACTCCCGGAAAGACGGTCGCGATTTCCCTAATCGATGAGAATCCCTCGCTCGGTTGGAGCGAGGTCGTCCAGGCCATCGGCTATAACGAGGTGCTGGCGGAGGGGGGAGCGTTGACTCCCGTTACCGAGAGCAATACCGACGTTCATCCCCGCAGCGCCATCGGCATCAAGGAAGACGGGACGGTCGTCTTGTTTCAGGTTGACGGCCGCCAACCCGGCTGGAGCAACGGCCTTACTTACAAGCAGATCGCCGAGCATCTAGTTTATAACAAAGGCTGTCAGACGGTCGTAAATCTTGACGGCGGCGGCTCCTCGACTTTAACGGTCCGGCTTCCCGGAAACGAGTCGGCGGAAATCTTAAACTCGCCGTCCGACGGTTTTGAACGATCAAATTCCAACGCGTTGCTTTTCTTTACGGAGAAAAAACCGGACGAAAATAAAGTTCCGGCGCTGTTGCATAACTACCCCAATAACTTGGTGATTCTTGAGGGGGCGGCGGTCCGGGTCGTGACGAAAGCGACCGACGTCAATTATTTCCCCGTCCCGACGCCTTCCGGCCTATCCTACGAGGTTAAAGGCGATATCGGGGTCATCGACGGAGACGGCGTCTTCACGGCGAAGAAAGGCGCCGGCGCGGGCGAGATTATCGTCCGCTCGGGGAATTTAAGCCGCGCGACGCAAGTCACTGTGGTTGACGAGGTTACCAACATCATCTGCGATAAGAACTATATTTCCGTCTCCCCCGGCGAGCGGGTCGAGATCAAGCTTTCCGCCTTTAAGGACGGGATGCCGATCAACGCTTCCAACTCGTCCTTTACATGGGAGCTTTCCTCCCCGGTTTTGGGAACGATCGAGAACGGCGTCTTTACCGGGACGACGGGAAGCGCCGCTGGGTTTATTTATATATCTTATAAAAACTTCCGTTTGGAGATTCCCGTCGAAATCGGAAAACAACCGGTAATGATCTCAACCTTTGAGGACGCCGTTATCGGAAGCAACTGGTTACAAACTATCGAGAATCCCGGCAACGGCGGAAAGGGCGACGTTACCGTCAATACCGACGAGCGTTTCGTCAAGTTCGGGGAAAAGAGTTTGCGCGTCGATTACGATTTCACAAAAGCGGTCGGAACGACGAGCGTGACCGCCCATTTCAGTTCGACTTACTACGCGCTTGACGGTTATCCAACCCACATAGGAATGTGGGTTTACGGCGACGGCGGCGGCGCAAATATCCGGATTATGATTTATGACGGAGACAATAACGTTCAGTATATATCGTTCATGCCCGACATCGTCACCTGGGACGGCTGGAAATATATCGAGGCCGAGATCCCGGCCGGCTTGCCGACGCCGCTTAAAATCCGTTACCCGATCCGGGTCATGTCGGTCGGCGGCAGCGTGAAAACGGCGGGAACCCTCTATTTCGATAATATCCGCGCCGTCTACGGCTTCCGAAACGACGACAAACTCGAGCCGCGGGCGGCGGAATTCTCCCCCGCCGACGGCGCGACTGTCGAAAGCTCCCAGCCGACGATCAGCGTGAAGGTTTGGGACGAACCCGACGAGGACGGAATCGTCACGGGCGTTAATAAATCCTCGGTGAAAATGTGGATCAACGAGTCGCCGGTAACGAACTTGATTCTTACCGACAATCCCGACGGGACGACTTCCGTCAATTACACGCCCTCGGCCCTTGATGCGCTTCGCCCCGGCCCGCAGGTCGTGAAGGTCCGGGTCGAGGACCATTACGGCAACGTCACTATTAAAAATTGGCAGTTTTTTGTAGCCGGGGATTACGTCGGCGTCGGCGCCATTTTGCCTGCAAACGAGATGATTTACGCAGGCGATATTTTCGCTTACGCGATTACGGCGAGCGCTTACGAGAATTTTGAGCGCTTCGAGGCGACGCTTTACTTTAATCATAAATCTCTTGAAATCATAAACGTCGCCAAGGGCGACCCGGCGATCACGCTCGGGATCGTCGACTTGACGGCGGCCAACGCCGCGGGCGAGCTTGACTTGCTCGCTCTCGGCATGAATAAACTTACGCAGCCGGCGCACAAAAAACTGATTATAATCACGTTCCGGACGCGCGAGGGATTCCGCGGCAACACCGACACGGCGATTGGGTTTAAGGATGTCCGCGTTAAGGAGAGCGGGTACGAGACGCCGAGAGTTTGCCTGCTTCCCCCTTACGAGGTTAAAATTAATTACCGTTATATCCTGACTTACGTCACCTCGACCGTCGGGCGGCCGCTCGCTTTAAAAGTTACCGACCAGGACATGAACCCGGTCGAGGGCGCGGGATTTCTCGTGGAAGGGGCGGATATCACCCTATCGGGACGAACGGGAGCCGACGGCGTCGCCGTCTTTGACGATTTCGCTACGCTTCCCGCCGGCGCATCCTTTACCGTTCGCGCGGTCAAAGGCGCTTATTACAGCGAAAAAATAAAAATCACGATGGTTAAAAGCCTTGGCGACGCGAAACCATTTAACGTCGTCGTCACCCCGGCGCTTGACGCCTCCCGGGGAGCAGTTATCTCGTGGCAGACCGATCTTGACACAACGGCGACGGGCGTCCTTTACCGGAAAAAAGGCGAGGAGACCTGGCGCGCGATAAGCGATGGCCACACAAAAGAAATTCACGTCGTCAGCGGCGCGGATATGCGCGAGTATTTGGCTCATCGCGCCGAGCTCTCGGAACTTGAGCCCGGGACCGAATACGAATACCGGGTCGGCGATTTAGCGGGCGACGATGCGGCGCTAAGCCCGATTCTATCCTTTAAGACGCCTCCCGCCGGGGATATCAGCCTTCTCTTCCTGGGCGACCCGCAAAACTCCACCGCGAGCGGTTACGAGATAACGAAAAATTTGATCGAGGCGGCGAAGTTTGAAAATCCCGCGATCGCGGCGTTATTGATCGCCGGGGATATCGTTGACGACGCCAATATCTACTCGCAATGGCAGGCTTTCGCCCAGGTGCTCTCGCCCTATGTCAGCTCAATGGTTACGATTGCGGCCAGCGGAAACCATGACGTTATCCGCAATTACGGCGACCCGTTCGCTTATACCTTCCCCGGTCCCGGCAACGCCGTCGACGTTTTGGGCGTTTGCTATTACGCGGAATTGGGCGCGGCCGCGGTCGCCGTTATCGACACCGAAACGCCCGCCGCGTTTTCGGCCCAGGCTGAATGGCTTAAGACGGTGATGGCGAGTTCGGAGAAAAAATTCAAACTCGTCTTGATGCACCGGAGCGCTTACGCCGCCAATTACGACGAACCGCATATCCGCGATTTTTGGCCGGCGGTATTCGACGAGGCGGGGATCGACCTAGTCCTTTCCGGTCACGATCATATCTATAACAGCGCCTCGTTGTTCGCCGGCGAGCGCGTGAGCGTCCCCTACGGCGTCGTTTATGTCGTCGGCGGCTCGGCCGGGTCGAAGTTCTATAACGCGAGCAACCTTGACCGCCGTCCGTGGATCGATTTTCTCTATGACGAGGATAATCCCGTCTTCACGACGATCGACATTAAGGGCGATGTTTTGACCGTAAACTCCTACGCCCTATCTTCCGGCTCGACGGTCCCGATTAACCGCGTCGTTATCGACAAGGGGAAAAACCTCGCGCGTTCGATCGAAATCCTTAACCCCGTCGCCGCGCTCGCCCCGGGCGCCGAACATGTCTTTGAAACCCGGTTGCTTGATAAGACGGGAGCTCCCTTTTCCGGAGAAGTCGTCTGCCGGTTAAAAGAAGATAGCGCGGGCGTCGTTATTACTCCCGAGGGGAGGATCGCGGTTGATTCCGCTTTCCGCGAAATTAAGGAAATCGAGGTGGAATTTGTTTTCGAAAGCGTCCGCGCGACCGTCAAACTAACAGTTTACGGCTGCCTCGCCTCGCCGCCGGACGCTTTGGACTATCTCGCGCGGATGTTTAACGACTATATCGAAGAGATCTATAAATAAAAGGCGCGCGCGGCGCGCCTTTTTCTCATTTCTATTTAGTTTCGGAAGTTTTTGTGATATAATTTGAAAGGTGAAACGCGATGAACGGAATACTATTGATTGACAAGCCGGCCGGGTTGACATCGCACGCGGTTGTCGCCCGGCTTCGGAAAATCCTAGATATTAAAAGAATCGGCCACGCCGGCACGCTCGACCCCGCCGCGACGGGTCTTCTCGTAATTTTGGTCGGCTCCGCGACCAAACTTTTCCCGTATCTTTCCGATTTGGATAAAGAATACGAGGGCGAGGTCACGATCGGCGTTTCAACCGACACTCTTGACGCCGAGGGGAATATCACCGCCGTCAAGGAAGTCGAAGGCGAGATCGCCGCGGACGAAGCGCTCATCTCGCTTTTGGGCGAGCGCGAGCAGGCGCCGCCGATGTTTTCGGCGATTAAAAGCGCGGGAAAAAAGTTATACGAGCTCGCGCGCAAGGGAATCGAAATCGAGAGGCGGCCGCGGGCAATCGCCGTTTACGACCTAAAGCGAATCTCGCCGGTCGTTTATGAAAACGGCCGGGCGCGTTTTTCTTTTTATACCCGCGTATCGAAAGGGACTTATATTCGGACGCTTTCGGCCGAGATCGGGGAAAAACTCGGCTTTCCCGCCCACCTTTCGGCGCTGAGACGGCTTTCGGTCGGTAGCTTTTCCGTTCGCGAGGCCAGCGGTTTGGAGGAGGTATCCGCGGGGAATTTTTCGCTTCTTAAAATGCTTTCCGCTTTTCCCGAAGACCGCGTCGTCCGACCGGCGGAAGAGGTCGTTCTCAAGGCGCGCGCCGGGCGGCCGCTAGCGATCGAGGAGACGGGAAGCTCCGCCGCGGCGATTGCGATTGCTTCCGGCGGGGAGTTAGTCGCCGTGTATAAATTAAAAAACGGAAGATATTACCCGGAGAGAGTATGGAACTGATTAGATTTGAATTTAATAAGAAATACGCGCTCCCGCCTCTCGCGGTCGCTTTGGGTCATTTCGACGGCTTGCACTTGGCGCACCGTGAGCTGATCGGGCGGGCGGTGGCCGCGGCTAAGGAGACGGGCGCGAAAAGCGCGGTCATAACTTTTGATCCCCATCCCGATTACGTGCTAAAAAAGCGACCGCCCGCGGGGTATTTGACCCCCCTCCCGCTGAAGCGGGAACTGCTCGCTTCTTGGGGGATCGATTACCTGATCGTCGCGCCTTTTTCCAAAGAACTCGCCGAACTCGAGCCCGAGGAGTTCGAAAACGCCGTTCTGGCGAGTTTCGACATAAAACAAATCGTCGTCGGTTTTGATTATCGCTACGGTCGCGGCGGCCAAGGCGATGGCGATCGCTTAAAGAATAAATACCCCGTGATCGTGGTTCCCGCCGTGACGTATCAAGGCGAAAAAATCGGCTCGGCCTTTATCCGCCGGATGCTTACGACCGGTGACATGACTGCTGTTCGCGCGATGTTCGGCCGTTATTACGAGATCCGGGGTAAAGTCGCTTTCGGGCGGGGTCGCGGTCGCCTATACGGCGTACCGACGGCGAATGTCGTCGTGAGCGAAGACTACCACGCGGTTAAAAAAGGAGTTTACGCCGTTTTCGTAACGGCGCGCGGCGCGCGGCGTTTTGGCGTCGCGGACTACGGCGTTATGCCGACATTTGCGCTTGACGAAAAGCCGCGGCTTGAGGTCCATATCGTCGGCTTTTCCGAATCTCTTTACGGCGAGGAAATTACCGTCGAGTTCGCGCGTTACTTACGCGAGGAAAAGCGTTTTTCGGACGAGAAAGACTTGATCAAGCAAATTCGCCGCGATATCGAGGCGGCGCAAAAAATTAGGGAGGAATTATGAAAATCGGCATTATCGGCGCGATGAGCGAAGAAATTGAATTTTTATTGAATAATTTGGCGAATTTAAAAGAAAATAAAACCGGGAAACATATTTTTTACACCGGCGCCTACGCCGGAAACGACATCGTCGTTGTCCGCGGCGGCGTCGGGAAAGTCGCTTCCGGCGTCGTTTACGCGACGATGCTTGCGAATTATCCGGATTTGGAATTGACGGTTAACGTCGGCTCCTGCGGCGGCCTCGTGGGCCGCGTCGATATCGGCGATGTGATTGTCCCGGGCGCCGTCGGTTACGCTGACGTCGACGCGAGTTTCGGCGGCCGCTACCGTTACGGCCAAATCCCCGGTTATCCGCCGCTTTTTGCTTGCGCGGCCGATAAAATCCGGGAAATATCCGCGCCGCCATACCGGGCGGGAACAATTTTAAGCGGCGACTCGTTCTTTTGCGATGGGGAAGCCGCCGCGGAGCTTGTGGGGAAACATTTCCCCGAGGATAACGTACTTGCTTTCGATATGGAAAGCGCCGCCCTCGCCCAATGCGCTCATTTCTTTAATAAAGATTTTCTCGTTATCCGCTCCGTAAGCGACCTTATCGGCGCCAAACGCCAGGCCGAGGTCTTTGTTTCCAATTTGGAGCGGGCGAGCCGCGCTTGTAACGAGTTCTTGCTTTCCGTCTTAAAAAATATTAAATAAAACATTTTACAATACCAACCATATATGGTATAATAATTCATGACCCTTGACTATGATTAACATAACTCCGCTGTTATTCTTGGTTTTGGGCGTAAATAAAAAATAAGGAGGTTTTTTTATGTCTTGTCTCAGTAAAGAAGAAAAAGCGAAAATTATCGAGCAGTTCGGCAGGAATCAAAACGATTCCGGTTCGGTCGAGGTACAGATCGCCATTCTCACGCACGAGATTAACCGGCTTAACGAGCATTTGAAAACGCACTCTCATGATTATCATTCCGGACGGGGATTGCTTAAAAAAGTCGGTCATCGCCGCAACTTACTGAACTACTTAAAAAAGAAAGATATCAACCGCTATCGCAATTTAATCCAGGCATTAAATTTGAGAAAGTAAAGGGTATTATAATACCCTCTTTTTGAAAAAGAATAAGGAGTAAAAATATGAACGAAAAAAGAGTATTCGAATATGTTCAAGGGGATCGGAAGTTTATCGTGGAGGTAGGCGAGTTGGCCAAACAGGCAAACGGCGCCGCGCTCGTCCGTTTCGAGGACACCGCCGTTCTGTCGGTCGCCGTGATGTCGAAGGCGCCGCTCGATCTTGATTTCTTTCCTTTAACCGTTATATACCAGGAAAAGCTTTATGCCGGCGGGAAGATCCCCGGTGGTTTTCTCCGCCGCGAGGGACGCCCGAGCGAGCACGAAACGCTCTCGGCGCGCCTGATCGACCGTCCGATCAGACCGCTTTTCGCCGAGGGTTTCAGGAACGATGTCCAGGTCATAAATACCGTTTTGAGCGCGAATCCCGACAATATCGCGGAAGTCGCTGCGATGCTCGGTTCGTCCCTGGCGCTCACGATTTCCGACATTCCCTTTAACGGCCCCATCGCCGGCGTTTGCGTCGGCCGCGTCGACGGCGAGCTCGTCATTAATCCGACCGTCGAACAACTCGAGCGTTCAGATATTAATCTGTTCGTGGCGGGGACGATGGACGCGATCAATATGGTCGAGGCGAGCGCCAAGCAAGTTCCCGAAGAAGACATGTTGCGGGCGATGCTTTTCGCCCATGAGGAAATCAAACGCCTCGTCGCTTTCCAAAACGAAATCCGGAAGGAAGTTGGGAAGGAAAAAGTAGAGGTCGAATTAAAGACGATTCCCGAGGATCTCGCGCGCGAGGTCGAGGAACTCGCGAAAGCGGACTTGCTTCAGGCGGTCGTCATTAAAGAAAAACTGGAACGCTACGGCAAGATCGATGAAATCAACGAACGGGTTATCGCGGAGTTAACCGAGCGTTATAAAGACGACGAGGACTTGGAACAGAAAATCAAGTTCGTCAAGCGGAAACTGGAAGAGATCGTTGCCGAAGAAGTAAGAAGGCTGATCACCGAGGAGAAGATCCGACCGGACGGCCGCGGCCTCGACGAAATCAGACCGCTTTCCTCCTCGGTCGACGTGTTGGTCCGACCGCACGGGTCGGCTCTCTTTACCCGCGGCCAGACCCAGGCTTTGTGCGCCGTGACATTGGGCGCCCTGGGCGAGTATCAAATAATCGACGGCCTCGGGGTTGAGGAAGGCAAAAGGTTTATGTTCCATTATAATTTCCCGCCGTTTAGCGTCGGCGAGACCGGGCGTTATTCTTACCCCAGCCGCCGGGAAATCGGCCACGGCGCCTTAAGCGAGAAAGCCTTGCTTCAAGTATTGCCGTCGGAGGATGAGTTCCCCTACACAATCCGCATCGTATCGGAGATTCTCGAATCAAACGGTTCCTCCTCGCAAGCGTCGATTTGCGCGGGGACGTTGGCGTTAATGGCGGCCGGCGTGCCGATCAAGGCGCCAATCGCGGGAATCGCGATGGGATTGATTACCGACGGAAAGAATTACACGATTTTAACCGACATCCAGGGAATGGAAGACCATTACGGAGATATGGACTTCAAAGTCGCGGGCTCCGCGACGGGAATCACCGCCCTGCAAATGGACATTAAAATTGCCGGAATCGACGAAGATATATTGCGCGAAGCGCTGGCCCAGGCGCGCTCGGCCCGTCTTAAGGTTTTGGAGCACATGCTGGAAACTATCCCAGCTCCGCGGTCCGACGTCAGCCAGTACGCGCCGAAAGTCATCAGTTTCTTCATCGACCCGATGAAAATCCGCGACGTAATCGGCAGCGGCGGCCGGATCATTACCGATATTATTAATCAATGCAACGACGTGAAAATCGATATCGAGAATGACGGCCGGGTAACGATAATGCATCCCGATAAGATGTGGGCGGAAAAAGCGGCCCGGATAATCGAGGATATCGTCCGCGAGGTCGAGGTCGGCGAGTTTTACTCCGGCAAAGTCGTCAGGATTGAAAAATTCGGCGCTTTCGTTGAGTTGTGGCAAAACACCGAGGGTTTGATCCATATTTCCAAAATGGCCGCCGAGAAGGTCGCCCGTGTCGAGGACGTCCTGCATCTCGGCGACGAGATCATCGTCAAAGTTATCGGCATAGATGACAAGGGCCGAATTGACTTGGCCACCAAGGATTATGTTGAAAACCGGAAAAAGATGCCGCCGCGCAAAAAACCCCCGTACGGGGTCAAAAGAAAAGCGCCGCGTCAATAACTTCTCTTACAGGGAAGTTTTTTTTATCGGCAAGGCGATAAAAAAAATTAAACTTTTGTATATTTATCATAAAAACTATGGTATAATTCGGTTAAAGACTTGATTCATCACCCGGGCAAGCATAAGCGCCCGGTTTAGTATCTTTATAAATCTTAATGTGTGGGAGAAGTAAAATGAAAGCAATCGCAAAATTTATGCTTGTTTTTATCGCGATATTCGCCTCCGGGTGCGCGATTTTCCGGCATCAGGTCAGCGGTTCCGGCGCGATCGAGGAGCGGGAGCATTTGTATTCCGGCGGCGTCTACGAACTGAAGATCGAGATTAATACAGGGGACACTCCCGTCGAGATTGCGTTTTTTGACGGCGCCTCGCCCTCGCTCAAGCTTATTACGGACGATAATATCCTGAAGGAAATCGCGGTAAAGGAAAATGGCCGGGAGATTAAGGTGAGCGGCGATAAAAAGACCTTCTATGACGCGACCGAGTTCAGGGTTGAGATTTACGGTATGACGTTTTCGAAACTGACGCTCTACGGCGGTTTTCATATCGAACCGACGGAAGCGGGTTTTACCGAGGATTTTGTTTTCGTGGTTCACGGCGGCTTAAGCGGCGCCTGTGATTTCGGCGCGGTCACGGGAGAACTCGATATTAGGTTTAAAGGCGGCGTTGATTTGAAAGCCGAGAACGTTCGCGCGACGAAATTAAAGGTGAAAAGCGAAGGCGCGGTCGATTTGGAAATGGAAGGCGCGGCCGGGAATTTTTATTGCCAAGGCGAGGGGAGCGCGAACATAAACGCCCCTGATTTGCGCTGTCAAGACATAAGTCTTAACTTAAAAGGCGCGGTTAACGTCGTCGTTTACGCTGAAGAGACCTTGGAGATTATCGCCGAGGGAACCGGCGTGATTAAATACCGCGGCCAACCGGATATCACTCACGGAACGAAAGGCGCGTTTAGCATTACCCCCTATTAGGACAAAACAAAAAGCCATCAACAAATGGCTTTTTGTTTTTCGTAAGGCATGCTTATTCCGTCTCGTTCCGTTCGGGTTTCGGTTTTTTTCGTTTTAATAAAAACCAAAAAATCGTCAATACTTGCAGGGGAATGACGCCGATAAATAGCAGCCATAGATTTTGATAATCAATGGAGAGATATATTGAAAGCGGCGTCGTCCAATAGAGGACGGTCAAGGCCAGGAAGACATGTAATCTTTTCCCCCATATATTCGCAAAGACGATCAAAACGACGGCGGAAGCCGGGACGGCGTAGACGAAAGCAAGCCACGAGCGTTTAAACTCCGGCAAAAAAATCCCCAGAGCCACGAAAACAACGGTCGCGACAAACCAAACCGATCCAAAAGCGAGCAGCGTCGTGAGCAACTTTGAAAGCCTGCGATGGACGCGGGGCGTGGTTTTTTTCTCGGAAACTAAATCGTTTAAGGTGACGCCGAATAAAAGAGCAATCTCGCGCAAGATATATAAGTCAGGCAGGCTTTCTCCCCGTTCCCACTTTGAAATCGATTTGTCGGAATAATTAAGTTTTTCCGCCAACTCGATTTGAGTTAGATTATTGAGCCGCCGGTAATACGCCAAATTCCCGGCAACCAGTTTTTTGAACTCGTTCTCCTTCATCATAAGTAAATGATATCACTTTTTGTTGAAAAAATCAATTCTACTAGCGGTAGAATATTAAATATTTCTATACTTTTTCTCTTTTCGAAATAGAGCGCGCCCGCGCGGGAATAGATAGGTAATCGTCATAATCAAGGTTATAATGGTTTAAACATGATGGATGAAAGGAAGTGCGATTAATGAACGATTACGTTTTGTGCGTTGACTCATGCTGCGATTTGCCGGACGGACTGGCTAAAGAGTTTGGTTTGGAGGTTTTACCGCTTTCGGTTAGTATTGGCGGGAAAGAGTATTATCATTACTTGGATGAGCGCGAAATAAGTATTAAGGAGTTTTATCGGATGCTCCGCGAGCACAAATTGCCGCGGACGTCGCAGATCAACCCCGAGGGGTTTATTTCCGCTTTCGAGTCTATTTTAAAAGAGGGGAAGGATATCCTGTCGGTATCGTTGTCATCGGAGCTTTCGGGGACTTTCCAGTCGGCTTTGATCGCGAGAGAAGAACTTGCCGAGCGTTACCCAGGAAGAAAAATAATCGTTATCGATTCCAAGTGCGCGTCGATGGGCATAGGGCTACTCCTTGCTTACGCGGCGGGGATGAAGAGCGAAGGCGCGCCGCTTGAAGAGACGGCGGCCTGGATTGAAAAAAATAAACTGAAAGTGTGCCATCTTTTTACCGTCGGCGATCTGAATCACTTAAAACGCGGCGGCCGGCTTTCGTCCTCGAAAGCGTTTCTCGGCACCTTGCTTAACGTCAAGCCGCTTTTGCACGTTAATAACGATGGAAAACTGGTCCAGACGCAATCAACGCGCGGGCGTTGCCGGGTGCTTGCGAAAATGGTCGACCGGATGGAAAAAACGATTGTCCAACCGGAGAGACAATTCATTTATATCTCGCACGGCGATTGCTGGGAAGACGCGGAAAAGCTTAAGCGGATGGTATCCGAGCGTCTTCCGGTTAAAGATATTATTGTCAATTATATCGGACCCATTATCGGCAGCCATTCCGGACCCGATACCCTGGCTTTGTTTTATCTGGGGAATGATCGCGAAGTTCCGTATTAATTGTTCGCTAACCGAATCATTGATTCGGTTTTTTTTCTATCATCAAAATCTATTGCTTTTTTGACGTAAAAATGGTATAATATTAACGTATTCGGGTAATCGAGCGAATGTCCCGAGCATTCGTTAGGAAAGTCCTTGCTAGCACAGGCTGAGACGCCTGTAGTGTTTATGCCCAACGAAAAGATAAGTTGGGACGCTCCGTTGGGAGAGCGATGGCGAAAACGACACCTGTAAAATGGTTAGTTTTCCTAAGGTGCCACAGTGACGATGCCCTTTGGAAACGAAGGGAGTGGAACGGGTAAACCCCATAAGCTAGCAACCCAAATTATGGTGGGGGCACTTTAAATCCGGAAATGAACGGGTTTAAGGCTGTCGGGCAACCGGCAGAGATAAATGATTACCGCTCCGCTCTTTTGGGAGGAGTACAGAACAAGGCTTACAGAATACATTCCCAACATTAAATCCCGAAACGGGATTTTTATTTTTTGGAGACTACGATGTTTAAAAAATGCCGCTATATCATAAGCGCCGCGAACAAAACCCAATACCCCAACCGCGGGAATCTTCCCGAGATTCTTTTGCTTGGCCGCTCCAATGTCGGCAAAAGCAGTCTGATAAACGCGCTATGCGGGCGGAAAGCCTTGGCGCATATTTCAACGCGCCCCGGCAAGACCCGACTTTTGAATTTCTATTTTATTGACGAGGCGTTTTATCTCGTCGACGCCCCGGGGTACGGATACGCGCGGCGCAGCCGGGCGGAGCGGCTCG
>DGED01000060.1:0-8135 GCA_002385755.1 Caryophanales bacterium UBA3935
AGATGTGTATAAGAGACAGGCGCTACACCGAGGCGCGGCTAAGCAAGATCGCGATGGAAGTCCTTAAGGATTTGAAAAAGGACACCGTCGATTTTCAGGACAATTATGACGGTTCGGAAAAGGAGCCGACGGTATTGCCCTGCAAAATCCCCAATTTGCTCGTTAACGGGGCCACGGGAATCGCCGTCGGAATGGCGACCAATATCCCGCCTCATAATTTATCCGAGGTAATCGACGGAATCATCGCGCTTATCAACAACCCCGATATTTCGATCGAGGGCTTAATGGCCTACATTAAGGGGCCGGATTTTCCCACGGGCGGGCGAATTATGGGAATCAGCCAAGTCCGGAAGGCTTATCTAACTGGGAACGGCGCCATTACCTTAAGGGCGAAGCACGCGATAAATGACCTTGCCAACGGAAAACAAGAGATTGTCATTACCGAGATCCCCTTTCAAGTGAACAAATCGCGGCTGATCGAGAAAATGGCCGACACCATAAAAAACAAATTGATCGAAGGGGTTACCAACCTGCAGGACGAAACCGACAGGAGCGGTCTTCGCATCGTTTTGGAACTGCGTCGGGACGCCAACCCTAACGTTATACTTAATAATTTATATAAACACACGCAGCTGCAGGCGACCTTCGGAATCAATCTTCTCGCTCTGGTTAACGGACAACCGAAAGTGCTAAATTTAAAGGAAATGCTCGAGTGTTACGTGGAACACCAGGTCGAGGTGCTGACTAGAAGGATTACGTACGATTTAAAGCGGGCCGAGGACCGGAGCCATATTATCGAGGGGCTTTTGATCGCTCTTGATGATATCGACCGCGTGATTCAGCTTATCAAGGGTTCGAAAAACGGGGAAGAAGCCAGGGAACTGCTGATAAGCGAGTATAACTTGACGGAAATTCAGGCCAAGGCGATTCTCGATATGCGTCTTGAGCGTCTGACCGGGCTTGAAACCGAAAAGCTGAAAACGGAAATCGCCGAACTGAGAAAATTTATTAACGAATGCAACGAAGTTCTGAGGAGTCACGAACGGAAATTGCAGATCATAGTAAAAGAACTTTTGGAAATAAAGAAACAGTACGGCGACGGAAGACGCAGCGAGATCTCTTTAAGCGACGATTTGGACATCGAGGACGAGGATTTGATCCCTGTCGAGGACGTCATCATAACGATCACCAACCGCGGTTACGTAAAGCGAATGACTGTCGACACCTATCGGCCGCAAAACCGCGGCGGTAAAGGGATCACCGCGACGAAAATGGTCGAAGACGATTTCGTCGAGGAGATTTTATACACGTCGAGCCACGATACGCTGCTCTTTTTCACCAATTTCGGGAAAGTGTATCGTTTGCGGGCATTCCAGATTCCCCACGCCAGCCGGACCGCGAAAGGGCTGCCGATCGTCAATTTGCTTTCCTTCGAGGAAAACGAACGCCTCGCGGCCGTCGTTAACATAAATCACGAAGAAACCACCGGCGAGGAGTACCTCTTCTTCGCGACCCGCTTGGGTATCGTCAAGAAAACGGAGATATCCGCCTTTAAGAACATCCGCACCAACGGAATCAAGGCGATCGTGCTTGGCGAAGGCGACGAATTATTTAAAGTGGAGGTCACCGACGGGGAGAAAGACATTTTAATCGGCGTCTCCAACGGCAAAGCGCTCCGCTTCAGCGAAAGCGACGTCCGCCCGATGGGAAGGATTTCCACGGGCGTGCGCGGGATTCGCGTCGATCCAGACGAAAAGGTCGTCGGGTTGGCGATTATCTCTACCGACGGGGACGAGATATTAATAATAACGGAAAAAGGGTACGGCAAAAGAACCAATGTCGACGCCTTCCGCGTGCAAAAGCGCGGCGGGAAAGGCGTCAAAGCGTTAAACATCACCGAGAAAAACGGAAAAATGGTTTCTTTGTCGGCCGTGCGCGGCGACGAGGATTTGCTTGTCGTGACGGACAAGGGGATGATTATTAGAACTCATGTCGATCAAATCCAAACTATCGGGCGCGATACCCAGGGCGTCTGCGTAATTAAACTGAACGACGGCCACAGCGCCTGCACTTTCGCTATCGTTCCCCGCGATGATGACGAGGAAGACCTGGAGGGAGCGGACGAGTATCGGGAAGACTTGGAATACGATATGGACTATCCTTTTTTGGACCAACAAGAGTAAACAAAAAATCTTTCGGATTTCGAAAGATTTTTTTTGCATATTGGAGAAATAATGATATAATACAATAAAAAAGCAAGGAGATCATATGATTCAAATTTATCGTCAACCGCGCGAATGCGCGAGTCGCCTGCCGCTTGTTATCGGCATTTTTGAGGGCGAGGAGATTAAAATCGACGCCCCGATTGACGGGGAAATAGCGGAATTAATGAAAAAGGGGTATCTGCCGGCTAAGCAGGGGGAATTGCACAAAATCTACACTTTTGGAAAAATCCCCAACGAAGTCGTCTACCTTGTCGGCTTGGGGAAACGCTCGGAACACAGCCGCGCGAAAATCGCGGAGGGATGCGGGAAAATCACTTTTGAGTTGGGCGAGGATCTGTTAATCGATTTAACCAGTTTCGCCGGCGATTTCGGCGAAGAGGAGACCGCCGGGATTATCGTCGAGACGCTGGCCTATAATAATTATCGTTTTGATTATCATCGCAGCGAAAAAAGCGAGAAGGAACTGCGGGTCGGGTTAATCTCCGCGGGAGATTTGTCTTCCGTAATAGCGAAAGCCATGGCAATCGGCGTCGCGGTCAATAACGCCCGCGATCTGGTCAACCAACCTTACAATTATATGACCGCCGCGGACCTTGCCGATTACGCCCGTGAACTCGTGGCGGGACTGAATAACGATAATTTGTCGATTAGAATTTACGAAAAGGACGAGATAGCGGAAATGGGGATGAACGCCTTTTTGGCCGTGAATAAAGGATCGGCCGCTGGGCCAAAGCTGATTCACATAAAATATCAACCTCAGGACGGCCCGTTCATCGGTTTGGTGGGCAAGGGACTGATGTATGATACCGGCGGTTATAGTCTGAAAACCTCGATGAACACGATGAAATGCGATATGGCGGGGGCCGCGACTGTTTTGGCCGTTTTGGAAGCCGCCGTAAAAAACAACCTTCCCGTTAACCTGCAGGTCGTTATTTGCGCGACGGATAACCGTATCGACGGCGGCGCTTTATTGCCCGACGACATAATCACGGCGATGAACGGGAAAACGATCGAGATTATCTCGACTGACGCCGAGGGAAGGCTTACCTTGGCCGACGCTATCTGCTTCGCGCAAAAACAAGGGTGCGTCAACGTCGTCGATATCGCTACTTTGACCGGGGCGGTTGTCGTCGCGCTCGGGTCGGACGTTACCGGCCTTTTCGGCAACGACGAAAAGGAAGTAGCGGCAATGATCGCCGCCAGCAAGGAAGCGCGCGAGGAATTCTGGCAGCTCCCGATTAACGAGTCAATCCGGAAAAAGGTTCGTTCCAGCAAAGTGGCGGATTTGAAAAACTCGACGGGTAGAAACATGGGCGCCAGCAGCGCCGCCGCCTTTTTAGAGGAATTCGTGGAAGACGGAACGAAATGGCTGCACTTGGATATCGCCGGGACGGCGTTTCATGAATCGGGCGCCACAGGGATCGCGGTAAAAACGATATATCACTATCTTAAAGCGAAAGTTTAAATAAAAATGACCGGGTTTTTAACCGGTCATTTTTTCGTGATTTCCAATTTTGCGCGCAAATCGTTAAATTCCGCCTCGGTGAGCTTGTTGTTGTCGAATTTAATTATCATGCCGTCGTTTTCGTACCGGGGAATGAGATGCAGGTGAAAATGGTTAACCGTCTGGCCGGCCAAGGGGCCGGCATTGTTGAGCAGGTTCATGTTCCCGGCGCCGAGAACGCCGTTGATATGATTGGCTAGTTTCACGGCAAGCGCCCCGAGTTTTCCCGCCGTCTCTTCCGGCAACGCGAAGACGTTGTCATAGTGTTTTTTCGTGATAATTAAGGCGTGGCCGATTGTTGATTGCGCGATATCCAAAATGGCGATAAAATCATCGTCCTCATATATTTTGTGCGAGGGGATATCGCCGTTAACGATTTTACAGAAAACGCACATCGCAAATTACCTCCGTGCATCAATTATACATGAAGGAAAACGAAAATGCAAACGCCGGAAATCATTATTTTTCGTTAGCGTCCAAAGATAACCCGAGGGAGTTGTGGAAAAAATGTTTTAATTTTCGACTTTCTATGTTATAATAAATAACCGCAAAAGGTATTGAAGGTGCGCAGCAATGGAAAATCTAAATAACCGCGTAACAATAAAAAAAATAACCCAAATCGCCTTGTTTGTTTCTTTAAGTTTAATACTTTCGTATTTTGATATTATCATATCGCGGGTCGCCTTCCCGATTTTGCCGACAACAAAAATCGGTTTTGCTAATATTATCGTCGTCTACGCCATTTATCAAATGGATTTCAAAGAGGCTTTGTTTATCGCGCTCATGAAAA
Organism: Caryophanales bacterium UBA3935; assembly: GCA_002385755.1. GTDB lineage: Bacteria > Bacillota_I > Bacilli_A > ML615J-28 > CAG-698 > UBA3946. The sequence goes on from DGED01000060.1 coordinate 4,520, forward strand.
GCCTGATGGCGTTAATGATGAGCAACGTCATCGGCTTTATTATCAGCATCTGCGCGTCGGTTTTAAGTTTCTTCGGGATGTACGGCGGTTATCTGGCGTTAAGAAAAATCGCCTCGCCCATTTCCGTCAGCGTGATCGGCGGATTCCTTCATATCGTCGGTCAATTGCTGGTCGTGCAGTTGATATATCAATTGGGAAAAGTTTTGCTTCTTTATAGCGCGATCGTTATTTTTGTTTCTTTAATAACCAGCATCCTAATCGGGTTTATCGCTTTGAGATTGCTATCATATATAAAAATAAAAAACTCTTAAAGGTAACTTTAAGGGTTTTTTTCGCATCTCCTGAACGGGTATTCGTATTCGATTTCTTCATCGAAAGTAATATAAGATAAATAAACCATCAATAAAATATAACGGGTTTCCGATTGCAAATCTTTAAGAACGATATGATCTTTTCCGGCGGCCAAAAGATAACCCTTGAAAATTTTCGATCCCCATTGGCTGCCTTCGAAACTCATGTAAATCGTGGCGACTTTCCCGATATTGAGCCGGAGAATATTCTCGATAAACGACTGCTCGGTGAGCGGGGTCAGGGGCTCGCCGGCCGGAGGAAACGGCAGCGGCGGGGCGTAAGGCTGCTGACCGACAAATCCCGGCTGTTGGCCGACAAAACCGGGTTGTTGGTAAAATCCGTAAGATTGCCCGACGACTCCGGGCTGTTGGTAAAAACTTAAAGGTTGTTGATAAAAACTCATAATACCTCCTTGTTAAAAACAATTTTCGCTTTCGACCGGGGCGTAAAAGCAGTGCGACTTATATCTGCCGGTATTCCATTGGCCGTACCATTGAGCGCGGCAAGGCTCATCGCCGGCAGCGTAAAACCACAGGGCTCTGGTCGCCGGAACAAAACGCTCTCCGTTGATAACCCGCCTGGCCAGGCGGATTTCCGATTGCCGGGCTGCTTGATAAAAGTATCCGTAAAGGGTGGCTTCGAACCCGCCGGGGCGTTGGAAGACCATCCTCGTGATCGTCGTGATATTGACAAAATCCAAGCATCGCGCCCGGACTCGGTTAACCCCGACGTTCCCTACCAGAAGCATGCCCATAACGCCCTCGCCCTCGGCCTCGGCTCGCATCAGGCGGGCGAGCAGCTTGACTTCTTCTTCCGTGTGCCATATTACTGCCACTAAACCACCTCAATAATAATTATGACTCGGAAAAAAAAATATTCATAATACTTATAAAAAAATTAAATAAATGATACAATATGAAAAAGTAAGCGGTTTTTATACCGGTCGACGTTGAAAACAATTCATGAAGAGGAGATTTTTATGTTTAAATCGCTGATAAAACCAATAGAGGACCATGACGTGATTATTATCCACCGCCATCTGAAACCGGACGGCGACGCCGTGGGCAGTCAAATCGGGCTTAAGGAAGCCCTGAAAGCGACTTACCCCGGCAAACAGGTATATGCCGTCGGGGAAGTCAACGAAAAGTATGAGTTTATCGGCTCAGTCGACGAAGTCGAGACGTCCTTGTATGATAAAGCCCTGGTGATTGTCGTCGACACCCCGGAAGAGGAGATGATCAGCGACAGCCGTTATCGTGACGGCGCGTTCCTAATTAAAATTGATCACCATCAGTCCCGTTCCGGTTTCGGCGATATCGAAATAGTCGACACCGGTTACGAAAGTTGCGCGGGGTTAATCGCCGATATCTTGTTTTCTATCGGGTTTGCCATCTCGCCTCTCGCGGCGAGGGCGCTTTTTACCGGAATCGTTACCGACAGCGGGCGCTTTCGTTATAATTCGATTAACGCGCGAACCTTCGAGATAACGGCTAAACTGATGAATTATGATTTTGATTTCATCGAAGTTTATAACAAACTTTACGAGGAAGATTTAAAGTTTGTGAAACTCAGGGCGCGATTCATCCAGAAATTCAAACTAACCCCCAATAACGTTGCTTACATCAAGACGACCGCCGCCGAGCTGGAGGAATACGGCATCGATTTATCAACCGCCTCCCGCGGCATGATTAACACGATGGCGGGAATCAAAGGCGTGGAAATCTGGGCGAATTTCACGGAGGACCCGGAAACCGGCAAAATCAACGCTGAGATTAGGTCGAGCAAATATAATATCAGCGAAGTCGCGATAAAATTCGGCGGGGGCGGTCACCGCACCGCCAGCGGGGCCTTGCTCGCGTCGTTCGCGGAGTGCGACGCCATGTTGGAGGAATTGGACAAAATGGCAAAAGGGAACAACTCGATATGAACAATTTAGAACTGAAACGCGCGATATTACAAAAAATCGAGGAATTTCAAACGATTATCATCGCGCGCCACGTGAAACCGGATGGCGATTGCATCGGCAGTTCCTTGGGTCTGCGGGAAATTTTAAGGCTTTCGTTTCCCGAGAAAAGAATTCTCAGCGTCGGCCGCCCCGCCAGTTCTTTTTTCGATTTTATCGGCTCGGAAGACCCGGACGTCGGCGAAGAAATTTATCGCGAGGCGCTTGTGATTGTTCTTGACACCGCGAATCGGGACCGGATTGATAACGAGAACTATATCCGCGCCCCGTTCGTGATAAAAATCGATCACCATATTCCGGTGGAGGATTACGGCCACATCAATTATGTCCGCGAAGACTTGCCCGCCACCGCCCTGATTATCGCGGATTTTTATGAAACCTTCAAAAACAAACTGAAAATGAACAGTTTCGCAGCCCGCGCTCTGTTTATTGGGACCGTCACCGATACCGGCCGTTTTAAATATTCGGGGGTCAACGCCGAAACGCTTAAACTTGCGGCGATGCTTCTAAGTTATGATTTTGATATAACCAAGATATATTCCTATCTTTACATTAGAGACATAAGCGAGTTTAAGATGCACGGTTATATCTTGAACAAATTCAAAACGACGCCGCGCGGTGTCGCCTATTTCGTCATTACGCAAAGACTCTTGAAAAAATTTAATATTTCGGCCGAGGCCGCCTCTTCATTAATCAATGTTTTGGACAGCATCAGGGGACACCTGATTTGGATTTTTTTTGTGGAAAACAAGAAGGGGGTCTACCGCGTCCGGCTGCGGTCGCGTTTAATCCCGATAAACGAGCTCGCCGCCCGCTATGAAGGCGGGGGTCACGCTCAGGCTTCCGGCGCCACCGTTCGCGGGAAAGGCCAAATCAAAAAACTCGTTATTGAGGCCGACCTTTTGGTCGGAGAATATAAAGACAGAAACCCGGGAGCGTTTTGATGCGACCGCGGATATTGGTAACCAACGACGACTCGGTGAAAGCCCGCGGGATTAAAACGCTGGCCGAATGCGCCTCGTTATACGGAGATGTTTTTATCGTGGCCCCGGCCAAAGAACAAAGCGCCAAAAGCCACGCCATAAACATTAAGGCCGGTTTCCCGGTCGAGCGCTTGACGAACGGGTTCGCTTTTGAGACTTACCGTTGCGCTTCCACCCCGGCCGATTGCGTTCGCGCCGCCCGTTTCGCCTTGAAAAAGACATTCGACTTCGTCCTATCCGGCGTAAACGACGGGTTTAACGTAGGCGAGGACATTACTTATTCCGGCACAGTGGCCGCCGCCGTTGAGGCCGCCTTTCT
>DGED01000060.1:8396-10024 GCA_002385755.1 Caryophanales bacterium UBA3935
CTGTTCGATTATTGCGATGTCTATAACGTCAATATCCCCGAACGGCCGCGCGGAATTTTGATTACCCGCCAAGGAAGAACTCATTTCGATACCGAGTTTATTTTGACCGGCGGTCTTTGGAAACAAGAGGGAAAACACCGTTTTGATTTGGAAAAGGAGAAACAGACCGACGTTTGGGCGATTGCGAACGGCTTTATTTCCGTAACGCCGCTCGTCGTCGACCGCACCGATTACAAGGCGTATAATAAACTCGCGGATTAATCATAAACCGTCGCCCTTCTCCATATTATTTAACGGGTGAGAGTGGTGGTTAAATTTTTAAAATGGTTGCTTAAATCGGTTGTTTTCGCTTGTTTGATTATTTTTTTCGTCAATATTGCCGGTACGCTCCTGAATATAAACATTCCCCTGAATTTATGGACCTTCCTGATTATATTCTTTTTGCGGGTGCCGGGGGCGATTATTTTGATAATATTTTTTTTATTGTAATTTTGCTTGATAAAAGCATATTTATAGGCTAAAATAAATGTCCGGAGGGATACAATGAACAACAATAATCTTTCTTTGGTCGAAATCGCTTATCGCGAGATGAAAAACAAAAGGAAACCCAGAACGCTCGAAAAAATTGCCAAGGACGTTTTTGAAATTAAAGGCATCCGCCCGGCGGAAGCGGAGAAAAAAATGAACCAATTCATCATGGATTTCATGCTGAGCGGTCATTTTATTTGTTGCGGCGAGGACAAGCACGGAAAAAAATTATGGGACTTGAAAAGCCGACAGAAATCCTCGCTTCTCGATAAGGACGGCGTTTATCTCGAGGATCTCTACAGCGATGACGAGGAAGTTATCAAGCACGAGCTTAACGACAACATAATATACAAGCCGGCGAAAAGTTTCGACGATGACGATTATGACATGGACGACGAGGAAGAAGAAGAAACCGAGGAAGAAGTCGACGATGTCGAGGAATTGCTGTCCGAAGAATACGGCGACGAGGAAGAAGATTCCGATTATATCGACGAGGATGACCTGGGCGATGATATTGATGTCGACGATGAAGATTTGTCCGGAAAGGACGACTAATCGCGAGGGCGCGGTTTTCGATCGCGAAAAAAAATAAAAAAACCTTGAATATAATTTTTTATTTGATATAATGAAAAAGAGCCTGAGAGTTCTCGCCTAAAGAGAGCTCTTTTATTTTTTTATAGAGGAATGGATATGGGAGGAATGGATATGAAAACGAAATTTATTTTTGTGACCGGAGGCGTCGTTTCCAGCCTGGGGAAAGGTATTAACGCTTCTTCAATCGGAAGATTGCTTAAATGTCGCGGTTTGAAGGTGTTCATGCAGAAGCTGGACCCGTACATTAACGTCGATCCCGGGAAAATGTCGCCCCTGCAGCACGGGGAGGTTTTCGTTACCGATGACGGCGCGGAAACCGACCTTGATCTCGGGCATTACGAGCGGTTCGTGGATGAGAATCTTAACCGGTATTCGAGCGTTACTACCGGCAAGATTTATTTAAAAGTTATCGATAAGGAAAGAAACGGCGAATACGGCGGCGCCACTGTGCAAGTTATCCCTCATATTACCAACGAGATAAAAGACGCGATTCTAAACGCCGCGCG
>DGED01000060.1:10198-12989 GCA_002385755.1 Caryophanales bacterium UBA3935
TCGCTGCCGTTTTTGGAGGCGATCCGCCAGCTTCGGCGCGACGTCGGTTACCGGAACACGATGTATATCCACAACACGCTGGTGCCTTATCTGGAGAAATCCGGCGAGTTGAAAACAAAACCAACCCAGCACAGCGTGAAAGAACTGCGCTCTTTGGGGATTAATCCCGACATGATTATCCTTCGCGTTAATCGCGACATCCCGCAAAGCCAAAAAGAAAAGATCGCCCTGTTTTGCGACGTAGATATCGACGCAGTAATCGAGGCGCAGGACAGGACGGTGCTTTACGAGATTCCAAATATTTTCGCCCGACAGAAAATTGACGATTATATCTGCCGCCATCTCGATCTTAAAACGGCGCCCCTTGATTTAAGCCGGTGGAACGAAATGGTCGCGAAAATCAAGAATCTGCGCGGCGAAGTGAAAATCGGGCTTGTGGGGGAATATGTTTCTTTAAAGGACGCCTATATTTCCGTTAACGAAAGCATAAAACACGGCGCGTTCGCGAACGAAACCGACGTTAAGATAACGGCGATTGATTCCGGGGAATTGACCGCCGAAAACGTTAAGGAAAAGTTAAGAGGTCTGCAGGGGATAGTCGTTCCCGGCGGGTTGGGATCCAATAACGTTAACGGAGCGCTTGCGGCCGTCCGCTACGCGCGGGAAAATAAAATCCCCTTTTTGGGCATATGTTTCGGAATGCGTCTCGCCGTGCTTGAATACGCCCGCAACGTCCTCGGATTTGATGAGGCGTCCGCGCCTTTATTTACAAAAACGGGAGAGAAAAACGGCGCGATGCGGCTCGGGCTTTATGACTGCGATTTGATACCGGGGACGCGAGTCGCGAAGATTTACGGAAAACGGACGGTTCGCGAACGGCATCGTCACGACAGCGAAATTAACAACTCCCTTCGGGAATTGTTCGCCCGTAGCGACATGGTGTTTTCCGGGGTAAATAAGGAAAACGGCTTTGTCGAGATCGCGGAGCTGAAGAGCCATCCATATTTTATCGGCTGCCAATTCCGGCCGGAGTTCTTGTCTCGGCCCAACCGGCCTCATCCGCTTTTTGTGGCGTTCGTCGCGGCGGCCAAGGAAAAATAAACCGCGACGGCCTTTATTATTTTCCCGGCATATGATAATATAATACCGGGCGTGAAAAAACGCGTTGGGAGATGAAAACTAATGAAGAAATACGATTGCGTCATCGTCGGAGCCGGACCGACCGGCATTTATTGCGCTTACGAATTTATGTCGAAAAAACCCGGTCTTAAAGTTCTTTTAATCGACAAGGGGCATGACATCTTTTCCAGGAGATGCCCGATAATTGAAAAAAAGTTGGATAAATGCCCCGTTAACATGAATGGGGAAATCGGGTGTCACCCCAGTTGTTCGATGACGACCGGTTTCGGCGGAGCGGGAGCTTTTTCCGACGGCAAATACAATATAACGAACGAATACGGCGGCTGGTTGCAGGACTACATTCCCGGCGACGAGGTTCTGGGATTAATAAAATACGTCGATCAAATAAATCTTGACCACGGAGCTTCGCCGGAAATAACGGATCCCGAAACGGAAGCCGTGAAAGGCATAGAAAAAAGGGCGATCGCGGCGGGGCTGAAGCTTTTGCGCGGGAAAGTCCGGCACATCGGCACCGAACAAAACATCGAAATTTTAAAAAATATTTTCAAAACGATGCGGTCGCGCGTCGAGTATATGTTCCGCGCCAAAATTGTTGATTTAATTATCGATAACGGCCGCGCGACGGGAATCGTTCTTGAATCCGGCGAGAAAATATATGCCGATAATATCGTTTTGGGAGTGGGGCGCGAGGGCGCTTTGTGGCAGCAGGAATTGCTTGAGGCCTTAGGCGTCGCATTCCGGAACAATCAAGTAGACATCGGCGTCCGGGTCGAGACCAATAATATCGTCATGGAAGAGATTAACGCCAATCTCTACGAGGGCAAGTTTAAATTTAACACGAGCGTCGGCACGACAGTCAGGACTTTTTGTTCCAACCCGAGCGGTCACGTCGTAATCGAAAACCAAAACGGGGTCGTGCTTTGTAACGGTCACGCTTTCCGGGATATCAAATTGGGGACCGACAATACCAATTTCGCCCTTCTGGTTTCGCACGAATTCAGCGAGCCTTTCGACAATCCCAATCAATTCGCATATGAAGTGGCGAAGCTTGCCAATAAATTAAGCGGAGGCTCGGTGATCGTTCAAACGTACGGGGATATCTTAAAGGGTCGTCGTTCGACCGAAAAGCGAATTCGGGAATGTTTCGTTACTCCGACGTTAAAAGAAGCCGTGCCTGGGGATTTGGGGTTAGTCCTGCCGTATAACACGATGAAATCGCTGATCGAAATGATGCAGGCGTTGAATCATGTGACCCCGGGGATCGCCAGCGATCACACATTGTTTTACGGCGTCGAGGCCAAATTTTACAGCGCCCGTCCCGAAGTCGGCGACGATTTTGAAACGAAGGCGATAAAGAACCTGTATGTCGGCGGCGACGGCGCCGGAGTGACGCGCGGCCTGGCGCAAGCCGGCGCCAACGGCGTTTGGATCGCCCGTAAAATAATCGAAAAGCAAAATTCATAGTTGACTATTATTAAGCGCCGTTTATTATATATTTCGCATAAATCATAATAAATACGCGTCACCGGCAGCGTAATTTCGCCGGTGATTTTTTTATTGAATAATGCATTAAATAAGTTGACAAACTAAAAAAGCGGTGTATAATATTATTAGCACTCACAACCAAAGAGTGCTAACTGGAGGTGAAAAA
>DGED01000060.1:13190-34311 GCA_002385755.1 Caryophanales bacterium UBA3935
GTGGGGAAAACGGCTATTGTTGAAGGCCTGGCGGAACGGATTGTCAAAAATGACGTTCCCGCGACGCTTCGGGATAAAATAATTTACGAATTGGATATGGGAGCCTTAATCGCCGGCGCGAAGTTTCGCGGCGAATTCGAGGAAAGACTGAAAGCCGTTTTGAATAAAATTAAGGAAAGCGACGGTAAAATCATTCTTTTTATTGATGAGATACATTTAATTATCGGAGCCGGCCGCGCCGACGGGGCGATTGACGCCAGCAATATGCTTAAGCCGATGCTCGCGCGCGGGGAGATTTTTTGCATCGGCGCGACGACGTTGAACGAATACCGGTTATATATCGAAAAAGACCGCGCATTGGAGCGTCGTTTCCAGAAAGTTTTAATTAAGGAACCGACCGTCGAGGATACCATAAGCATTTTGCGCGGGTTAAAGGAACGGTACGAGTCGCATCACGGCGTGACGATCACCGACGGCGCCTTGGTACAGGCCGCGCTTTTATCAAACCGCTATATTACGGACAGGTTTTTGCCGGATAAGGCTATTGATTTAATCGACGAGGCGTGTTCCTCCATTAGAATTGAGATCGATTCGATGCCAATCGAGCTCGACGACGTTACCCGCCGGATCACGCAACTTGAAATCGAGAAAGTAGCCTTGGAGAAGGAAAAAGACTTGACGAGCAAGGAGAGGCTTAAAAAGTTAAAACTGGAATTGAGCGAACTACGGGAAAAAGAAGCGGCTCTCCGGGAAAAATGGTTGGAGGAAAAACAAAAAATCCAAGAGTCGAAGGAGATTAAAAAGAAACTGGAGAACGCCCGTTTTGAGCTCGAGAATTCTTTTAATCAAGGCGATTACAAACGGGCCTCGGAAATAAAATACGGGGAGATACCGGCATTGGAAAAAAAGCTGGAGGAAACACAAAGAGCGGGAAATACGTTGCTTTCCGAAGTCGTTACCGAGGACGTGATCGCGAAAATTGTCTCGCGGGCGACCAATATCCCCGTCACTCGTATTTTAAAGGGCGATCGCGAAAAGGTTCTTGGCTTAAAGGAGACGTTAAAAGCACGCGTTATCGGCCAGGACGAGGCCGTTGATCTTGTGAGCGACGCGATTATCAGACAGCGGGCCGGCATTAAAGACCAAAACCGCCCGATTGGTTCGTTTCTGTTTTTGGGACCCACCGGCGTCGGGAAAACCGAGGTCGCGCGCAGCCTCGCCGAAGCTCTTTTTGATAACGAAAATCAAATTATCCGTATCGACATGAGCGAGTATATGGAGAAATTCTCGGTCAGCCGGCTTATCGGCGCGCCTCCGGGATACGTGGGTTATGAGGAAGGCGGTCAGTTAACCGAGAAGGTTCGAAGAAATCCCTACTCGATCGTTTTGTTTGACGAGATAGAAAAAGCCGACAAAGAAGTTTTCAACCTGCTGTTGCAGATACTTGATGACGGACGTCTTACCGATTCGCAGGGCCGACTCGTCGATTTTAAAAACACCGTCATTATCATGACCTCAAATCTCGGGAGCGAGTATTTCCTTTCCGGGGAAAAGGAAAAAGCGAAAGTCCTGCTCAAAACTACTTTCCGTCCCGAATTCTTAAACCGGATTGACGAGATAGTGATGTTCAACCCGCTCGATAAAGAAGTGCTCCGCAAAATCGTCGATAAGATGCTAGGCCAACTCGCGGCCCGGCTCGAGGAGGAAAAGATATACGTTACTTTTGGGTCTCGGGTCAAAGAACGGGTCATCGAGCAAGGTTATTCTTACGAATACGGGGCGCGCCCGATTAAAAGGTATATTCAGAAAGAAATTGAGACGGCAATCGCGAAAGCGATCATCGGGGAAGAGATAATTCCCAACAATCGCTATAAAATCGACGTGAAAGATGACAAATTAACGGTCATTTCTATATAAAAAAATTTTCCTATAACTAGCATTTTTTTATAAATTAGTGTATAATGAATTGAAAACAGAAAGATTGAGGTGATTTGTATTATTCTGGATGGCAAGAAAACCGCGGAATCCCTCATAAAAAAAATTGCCGGCGAAGTTGCTGCGATTAACGAGGACATAACTCTTGCGTTGATTATGGTTGGGAAAAACCCGGCCAGCCAAGTCTATGTTCGAAACAAAATCAAGGCGTGTGACGAGGCCGGGATCCGCGTAAAAGATTATTTTCTCGACGAGAAAATACCCCAAAAGGAGCTATTAAAAATCATTGCGGAATGCAACGCCGATCCCAAGATTCACGGGATTCTCGTGCAACTTCCCTTGCCCAGCCATCTTAACGAAAGCGAGATTATCAACGCGATCGATCCGCTTAAAGATGTCGATGGGTTGACTATCGTTAATCAAGGCAAACTAATGGTGGGTTCCGATGCCATCGCCCCGGCCACGCCGAAAGGCGTCATCACGTTACTGCAAAAGTATTTTGTTGAAATTGCCGGCAAAAACGCCGTGGTGGTCGGAAGGAGCAGTTTGGTCGGCAAACCGGCGGCGTTGTTGTTATTGCAGAAAAACGCGACGGTAACTATTGCCCACTCGAAGACGGCTAATCTGCGCGAAGTTACCAGGCGCGCGGATATTTTGGTTGTCGCCGTCGGCAAACCGCGTTTTATTACCGCCGACATGGTGAAAAAAGACGCCGTAGTCGTCGATGTCGGTATTAATAAAGTCGAGGGTAAAATCGTCGGCGACGTCGATTTTGCCGGCGTTAAGGAAGTCGCTTCCTATATCACGCCGGTCCCCAAAGGCGTCGGGCCGATGACGATAGCTTCGTTACTGGAAAATATTTTGCTTTGCTATAAAAAACAAATCTCTGCCAGAGAAAAGGTTTAAAGATAATGTTTTAAAACGTTTGAGGTATTGACATGAAATTAATTGTTGGGCTTGGCAATCCGGGCAGGAAATACAAAAAAACTAGACATAATGTCGGTTTCATGTTTGTCGACCGGCTCGTTAAAGATCTGGGAGGCAAATTTAGGGCAGACAAAGACCTGTATTGCGAGTCGGCCGTCATCAAGCATTCCGGCCATGATTTAATGATTATCAAACCTCAAACCTTTATGAATCTTTCCGGTCAATCGGTTTTGGCGGCGAAAAATTATTACCGTATCGAAACCGACGACATCCTCGTCGTTTACGACGACATGGAACTGCCGAGCGGGAAGGTGAGAATCCGCCGAGGAGGCTCTTCCGGCGGTCACAAGGGCATGCAAAGTATTATCGAGGCGTTAAAAACCGAAACGATCAAAAGAATTCGCATCGGCATCGGCAAAGAGCCGGAGTTGGATGCTTGCCGTTACGTTCTAGCAAAATTTACGAAAAGCGAGGCGGAGACTTTAAACGAAATTATTGCCAAGGCAAAAGAAATGATCGATAGTTTTTTATTCGATACTTTCGATAACTTCATGGGGAAATATAATTAGGGGTTTATAATGAATAATGTTTTGGAAATATTTTCTCAGGAAAAAGTAATCAGGGGATACCTCGAGGCGATATCCGGAAACAAATATTCTTATTATTTGAGCGGCTTATCGCTAAATCACGGGTATCTCTTATCTTATTTAACTTTCCTTGAGAAAAGCGAATCCGTCGTTTACGTGGCAAGCAACCTTTATTATGCCAACCAAGCCTATGACGCGTTTTGTAAAATCGCCGGGGACGACAAGGTTAACTTGTATGTGATCGACGAGTTGGTTTCAATTGAATTGATCGCCGTAAGCGGTGATTTTAAATACGAACGACTCGAGACGGTCAAAAACATTCTTGCCGGCGAAAAAAGAATAATCGTTACCCATCCGCCGGCTCTCCTTCGCCCGTTGATGCGGCCGGAGCGCTACGCGCGGGCCGCGCTGAATCTTAAGGCCGGCATGGTGATGCCTTCCGGCGAAGTGGCGCGCCGCCTGGTTGAAATGGGATACAAACGCGTTCCCGTAACTACCATGATAGGCGAGTTTAGCGTCAGGGGCGAGATTATTGATGTTTTCTCCGGTCATAACGAATATCCGGTTCGGATAAATTTCTATGACGACGAAATCGAGACGCTGAAAATCTTCGACGTGGAAACGCAAAAAAGCGTTGAGAAAATCGAGGGTTATCAAATCTTCCCGATCAACGAGCTTGTTTATTCGGAAGACGAATTCCGGCGGGCCGCGGAACGAATCAGAAAAGATTGCGGCGAAACGCCGGGATTTGTTAACAACGATCTTGAAGACATGGAAAATTACGATAATCTCGAGCGGATTAACAAGTATATCCGTTATCTGGAACCGGAGCCGGTAACGCTTTTGGATTATTTACCTGGGAAGACGGTTATTTATCACGATTACCAGCGGCTGAAGGATAATTATCGGCAGATGTTATCCGACTTGGGCAATTACCTTGAACACCTGAATAAACCGAAAAATCTCAATCTGTTTTTCTTCTATGATTTTTATAATATATTTCATCACGCCGAGCGCAAAATCTACCTAAGCGAGTATGCGCAAAGCATGAATGAAGTTGTGCTTGATCGTCATTTTCCTTTGCGCGGATACGGAGTTATTGGTTATCAAAACGATATTCGCAGCCTGATCGCCGATTTGAAAGCCAATCCCGAAAAGACTTTCATATTCGCTTTTACAAGCGACGAAAGGATCGGCTTGGTTTTCGAAATATTGAAAGAAAATAGTTTAGAGCCCGTTATAATCGACAAATTTTCCGTCGTGAAGAGGCAAAGAATTAATTTAATTAAGTGCCAAAACGCAGTTGCTTTCGGTTTTATCGAAAGCAACGTGGAAGTTATTACTGAGAAGGAAGTATTCAAACAAGTCAAGATTCATCGCCCCAGATACCGCCATATGCAACATACCGTTCCCATCTCTTCGAAAGAAGACTTGAATATCGGCGATTACGTCGTTCATTACGATTACGGGATCGGCAGGTATTTGGGGATAAAAACGGTTCGGTTAAAAGATATCCGCAACGATTACATCCTGCTCCAATACGCCAACATGGAACTTTATATCCCGGTTGAGAAGGTAAGTCTTCTGGAAAAATACCAGGGAAGCGAGGGACATATCCCGCGGCTTACGACGATCGGGAAGGGCGAATGGGAAAAGAAAAAGCAAAAAATAAAAGAAAAATTGGAAAACATCGCCGCGGAACTTCTTGCCCTGCAAGCGAGGCGCGAGCAGGCCAACGGGTTTAAATACCCTTCCGATAGCGAGTTTCAACGGTTGTTCGAAGAGGATTTCGAACACGAGGAAACTCCCGACCAGATAAAATCGGTTGCGGAAATAAAGAAAGACATGGAAGAAGGAAAGGTAATCGACCGCTTGATATGCGGCGACGTCGGTTACGGCAAAACCGAAATCGCGATGAGAATCGCCTTCAAGACAGTATATTCAAACAAACAAGCGGCGTATTTGGCGCCCACGACGATCCTGACGCGCCAACATTATTATACTTTTCGTTCGCGGTTTGAAAAATACGGCGTCCGGGTGGAAATGCTGAACCGGTTGGTGAGTCCGCGAAAGCAAAAGGAAATAATCAAGGACTTAAAAGCCGGCCGCGTCGATATCATAATCGGCACCCATCGATTGCTGAGCAAAGACGTTAGTTTTCGCGATCTCGGGTTGTTGATTATCGACGAGGAACAAAGGTTTGGCGTTGTTCATAAAGAACAAATAAAGAAGTTAAAGGCGAACGTTAACGTTTTGACTTTAACCGCCACGCCGATTCCGCGCACGCTGCAAATGTCGATTATGGGCTTGAGGCAGCTTAGTTTAGTCGGAACTCCCCCGAAGGACCGCTACCCGATTCAGACGTATGTCGTTGAGAAAAACGATATCGTCATCAAAGAAGCGATTTATCGGGAAATGGCCCGGGGCGGACAAGTGTTTTACCTTTATAATCGAATAGCTGAGTTGGATTATATGTATCGGAAGTTGCATCGTCTCGTGCCGGAGGCGAGAATATGCCTCGCTCACGGGCAAATGCACAGGACGGAGTTGGAGGATGTTGTGCAGGATTTTCTTGATCGGAAATACGACATTATCCTCTGCACGACCATTATTGAAATCGGTCTTGATATTCCAAACGCCAACACTTTAATTATCGACGGCGCTGATTTCCTGGGTTTGTCGCAAATATATCAAATAAGGGGGCGCATTGGCCGGAGCGACCGAATCGCCTACGCTTATTTGATGTATGACGCCGATAAGGTGCTGACTGAAGACGCGGTAAAAAGACTGAACGCCATCAAAGAATTCACCACGCTCGGGAGCGGCTATAAAATAGCCATCCGTGATTTAGCCATCCGGGGCGCGGGGGACATTCTCGGCAAAGAACAGTCGGGATTTATCGACGCCATTGGTTTGGATATGTATCTTAAACTTTTGGAGGAATCAGTCAATCAGATAACGGGTAAAAAGAGTGTTCAGGAAGAAAAAAATTATCTTATTGAGGTGTCAAGACATGTAAACGAATCTTATGTGAGTGACGATGATATCAAAATCTTAATTCACAAAGAAATTAATCGAATAAAAACAAAGACGGACAAAACAAGACTAATCGAAGAGTTTACCGATCGGTTCGGCAGGCTTAACGATGAAATACTGACCTATATCGAGGAAAGATATTTGCAGGTATTGTTACGAAAATTCAAAGCCGAAAATGTTTTTGAAACACAAAACAGAGCGATGGTCATTATTTCCGAAGATAAAACCAAAGCAATTGATTCCCAAAAGATGTTTCTTTCTGCGGCCGAAATAAACAGAGACATTGAATTCGAATATAAAAGAAGAAGGATTATCATTAAGATTCCAAAGCGGACTGGTGATAAGAAATGGATATTTGATCTTTGTCGTTTATTGGAGTCGTTAAATTAAAAAATCAAGTATATAAAACTAAAAAATTACCATAATATTACTAGTGAGGTGACAAGATGAAAGCAACAGGCGTTGTACGCAGAATTGATGATTTGGGCAGGATAGTAATTCCCAAAGAAATCAGGAGAAATTTACGGATTAGGGAAGGAGATTCTTTGGAAATATATACCGATAGTAATGAGGCAATCATTCTAAAAAAATATTCGCATATTGAAAGTATTAATAATTTTATTGCCCAGTATGCGGAGGCGGTTTTCGCGTCAAGCAATAGAGAAATTATTATAACCGACAATGAAAGAATTATTGCAGTTGCCGGGAATTTCCGAAAAGACATTGTAGGGAAAAAGATAGATATAAGATTGGATGATAAAATCCAAAAAAGAAACATGCAAGTTTTTGAACGCGGCGAATCACTGGAGATCACGGATAATCTAGTGATTAACACTCCGACCGTGTTAAAGCCGATTGCCGTTTACGGCGATTTAATCGGAGCGGTAATTGTTGTCGGGGAAAACGCCGTTGGCGAATTGGAAAAATCAATCGCCGAAATGACGAGCTTGTTTATTGGAAAATATCTAGAATCTTAATAAAACCAAAAATGAAACAAAAAACTATTGCCCTGCGCAATAGTTTTTTGTTTTTTATTGCAGTTTTCCGGTCACCGTGTTATAATATGTTTACAAAAGACTGGAGGAAAAGCATGAGCAAAATCGCCATCATATCCGACGTTAACGCCGGACTCGATTATATCGGTTACGATCCCGGGATTCCCGTTTTGCGCTCGATAATCAATTTTGATGACGAGCATTATGTCGACGGCATTGATATAAAAGCCGATGAGTTTTACGAAAAATTGCAAACGACGGGGATAATCCCATCGACGTCGGCGCCGACGGTCGGGGAAGCGATGGAATTGTTGGACCGGTTGGCCGCCGAAGGATATACCGATGTCATAATGTATTCGATATCGTATAAACTAAGCTCCATAGGACCGATGGTCGAAAACCTTATCGATGATTATAAAGGTAAAATAAACATTTATGTCGTCGACACGAAATTGGCGACATATATGCAAGGGTATGTAGCGGTGCGGGCCAAGGAAATGGCCGACGCGGGGAAAAGCGTTCAGGAAATATTGGATTACACCCGTTATTTGATCGACAACCAACACGCTTATTTTGTTGTCGATGACCTTAATTATCTTGTGAAGAACGGCCGCCTAAGCGGCGCGCAAGGATTTATCGGCAATCTGTTAAAAATCAAGCCGGTTTTGGAGCTAACCAAAAACGGGCGCATCGTTAGCGTGGAAAAGGTAAGGACGCACCGGAAAGCGGTGGAAAGAGCCTGGAACATGTTTCTTGAGGAAACGAAGGACGCGAAAAAAGTAAAGATGCTCGTGCTACACACCTTACGGGAACAAGATGCGCGAGCGTGTGCGGAGAAACTGGAAAAAGAACTACCCAACGCATACGAAGTTGAAGTTTTCACGATCACGCCGGCGGTCGGAGCCCACATCGGGTGCGGCGTCCTCGGTTTCGGTTATTTTATATTGGAAAAATAATAAACGATTGACTATTAAAAGGAGGTTTATATATGAATTTAGTTAGTATGAAGGCAATGCTTGTAAAAGCGAAGGACGAAAAGTACGCCGTCGGTCAGTTCAACATTAACAATCTTGAATGGACTAAATCAATATTGAGCGCCTGCGAAGAGATGAATTCCCCGGTTATCCTCGGGGTTTCCGAGGGCGCGACCCGCTATATGGGCGGGTTCAAAACCGTTGTCGGAATGGTTAAAGGTATGTTGGAAGACTTAAACATTACCGTTGACGTTGCCATTCATTTGGATCACGGTTCGTCTTTTGAAAGTTGTAAAAAGGCAATTGACGCCGGCTTCACCTCGGTCATGATTGACGCGTCGAAGCATCCCCTGGCCGAAAACATTAAATTGACCAAGGAAGTGGTCGATTACGCCCACGCGCGCGGCGTAAGCGTCGAAGCCGAATTGGGTACGATCGGCGGGCAGGAAGACGATGTCGTCGGCGAAAGCATAATTTATGCCGACCTCAACGAATGCGTCGAGCTTGTCAAGGCCACAAACGTTGATTTTCTCGCCCCGGCTTTGGGGAGCGTTCACGGACCTTACAAAGGCGAGCCCAAACTCGGGTTTAAAGAAATGGAAGAAATCAAAAACGCGACCAACGTTCCCCTGGTACTTCATGGCGGCACGGGTATTCCCGACGACATGATAAAAAGGGCGATCAGTTGCGGAACAACGAAAATCAATGTCAACACCGAATGCCAAATGGCTTTCGCCCGTTCGTTGCGCTCCTTGCTGGCGGAGAACAATGAAGTATACGATCCGAGAAAAATTATCGGACCGGCCTCCAAAGCAATCTATGAAGTCGTAAAAGAGAAAATAGCCGTTTTCGGTTCGGCGGGCAAGGCCGTTAAATAACCGAAAAAGAGACATGAACCGGCATGATTTCCATGCCGGTTTTTTTTGGCCGCGTTTGCCGTAAAATTTCATCGCCGAAGCTCATATTATAATAATAACGCGTATTTTTAACTTGGATTAACATATTATCGCGCCCGTATTAATAATTTTTAGTGAGGGGTAAGGCGCTATGATGCTTTGGTGGAAAAACAATTGCCGGATTGTGACGTTTATTTTATCGTTTTTATTTTATTGGATTTTCGGCGATATTATTTTTTTTCTCGTGCTTTTATTGTTTATTGGGTTGCTGTTTTTGTTGCGCGGCTTATACCGGGCCCCTTTTATATATCTTGAAGTGATTTTTATCGGCATTTATTTATTTGCTTGCCTCGTGTGCCTGCTGTTTCTTTATACCGCGACCTTCAAGATATTTTTGATGATCGTGGGCTTATGGTTTATTTTATCATTGTACGAACGAAAAAGATTATGAAATTCTTGCAATTGATGAAAAAAGTTGTATAATGTATATGATTTGCGGGTGCTAATTATGGACAAACTTAAAGAATTCAAGCAAAACATCTTCAAACACACCGTTTTGCGAATAGTTTTGCCGGCGATATTTTTTCTCGCGGTCACGGCGCTTTTTTTGATTCTAGCCCGCGATCAAGCCGGGAATAATAAAAATGGCGCTTATTTTTTCGTTTATATGGCGATTGTATTTTTTTTATTTTTCCTGATATACCTTTTGCGCTTGATAAAAGGTAAAAAGGTCTATGTCGTCCGCAAAAAAAGAAAAAAAGAATATCGCTACATTAATAAAACTGAGTACCAACAATTGTTGCGGTCTTTCGATAATACAAAAATTGATTACGACACATAGGAGGGTTTTATGAGAAAACTGTTAGTTTTATTTTTGTTTTTAGGAATTTTCGTCTTAAGCGGGTGCGCTTCCGATAATAAACTGGATGGCGTGAAACAAATCAAAAAACAGGACATATTTAATCAAAAGGAGGATAAGTACTTCGTCTATTTTCATCGAATTGATTGCCCCGATTGCGATGAGTCCGCGCCGATGGTGATTTCTTATATGAATATTCTTAAGGAAATACCCGGGTGCAGGAACAAACGCCCGGTATATTCGGTATTGCTTTATACGGAATCGGAAAAGCCGGGACATTCCGTGTATATTTTCCGCGAATACGAAGGAACGGACGGCGAGGGCAAGGAAGGGACTTTTAAGGTCACGGGAATAACCGATTGGCAAGATCTCTATATTGGTTCAACCTCTTCCTTGATATCGATATCGACGGATAAATCAGGCGTGAAAAAAGCGAAATTTGAAGCGCAGGGCGCCGAAGATATTATCAATATATTGGAGGAACAATTGGGCGACTGCTATAATAAATAATCTAATCGCGCCAGCATAATCACGCCGAATTTGTATAGAAATTAATGGGGACGTGATCGGCATGCGGAAGAAAATTTTTATATTTTTAACTTTATTTTGGATAGCCTTTATTTTTTATAATTCCCTGCAGCCGGCGCCGGAGTCAATGGAGGTCAGCGGTAGGTTTGTCCGCATAATCGGCAATCTTTTGGAGCGGTTCGGGATTGTTGTCGAACCGGGACGGTTGTCTCTTATCGTGAGGAAAACGGCGCACGCGGTTGAGTTCTTTGTTCTCGCCCTATTGTTTTATCCCCTTTGTTCGGGTAAAAAAGGTAAATACGCATACGTTTCCGCGTGCTGTTTGGCCGTAGCCTCAGTCGACGAGACGATCCAGGTTTTTGTTCCCGGTCGCGCCGGGTCGCCGGCGGATGTCGCAATCGACATGGCGGGCGCCTGTTTAGCATGTCTTTCGCTTATTGTTTTAAGATTATTGTTAAAAAAAAGCGGAAAAAAGAATCAAGTTTAAAGCAAAAACAGGCAAGGCAAAAAGTCAAACAACTCTTAACATCGCGAAAAATTTATGATATAATATAAGTACATTTGAGTAAGAGAGGTTATTATGAAGAAGATAAAACTGATTTTATTGTTAGTTTTAGGTCTGATTCTGGCCGGTTGCGCAAAATCGAATATTGAAGTGTTTCGTTTCGTGAATCACGAAATCGAAATAACCGTCGGGGAAGAAGCTATCTTGGAATTGATTTATGGGGAATATGACGAGGATAGCGTGGTGTTGTACGAGTTTGAAGATAAAGAGGGCGTGATATCTCTTGACGGGAACGTTGTTACCGGATTAAAAGTCGGCGAGGTAACGATTCGCGCCACCATTGATCAAGTTAAATACGATGAAGTAATCGTCCGCGTTGTCCAGGAACAAATATCTTCCATGAAGATAAATGCCGAGAGTAATTATTTCCCGGAGGAAGGCTCAATTCAGCTCTCTGTCAGCGTATTGCCCGATTATCTTCCAACCGATGTCGATTGGTCGATAGAAAACCCCGGCAATATCGCCGAGATTGATGACGAAGGCCTTTTAACCATAAACGACGCCAGCAACCCGGCGAAAATAATCGTGGTTGCGAAATCAAAATATGACAAAACCATAACTTGTAAAAAGGCGTTTTACGTAAAATACCCGCCAACCGAAAAAGTGGAAATTAAGATAGAAGACAATAAAACGCAGGTAAAAAGCGGGGAAACAATCCAGTATATTATAGAGGTATCGCCGCTATCGAACATTGAAAACATAAAGGTTGAAAGCAGCAAGCCGGATATTCTTTCTGTGGAGGCCGAAAACCAATTGATAGCGCAAGCGGTTCAAAAAACGGAAATTGTCGTTATTACCTGCACGACTTGGGACGGGGAAAAAGCCTCCGTTCGCGTATCGATAGTAAAATGATAACAAGAAAAAATCGAGCGTTGATTTTTGTTCGCGCTCGATTTTTATATTCCGAGGCAAACTGATTTGTAAAACGGATGTTTATCCATTTTTTTCTTACACATAATAATATTATTGTCGCGTCGCCTATTTTCTCTTTAAAGGCGAAAAACCTAAAAAAACAAAAAACATCTACATTTTTTTTAATTTTATGATAAAATAAATAAAAGGTGGTTTAATGTATGATATAATCGTTCTGGGAGGCGGGCATGCAGGCGTTGAGGCGGCGCTTGCCGGAGCCAGACTGGGAAATAAAACTTTAATGATCCTCGGCAATTTATCGCGGGTCGCGCATTTATCATGCAATCCTTCGATCGGCGGACCGGCCAAAGGCATTATCGTAAGAGAAATCGACGCCCTGGGCGGTCAAATGGCCAGGACGGTCGATCAAACATTATTGCAAATTAAAATGGTAAATGTCTCGAAGGGCCCGGCGGTCCGGGCTTTGCGGGCGCAGGCGGATAAAGTCGCCTATTCGGAGCGCATGAAAAAAGCGATTCTCAACACCCCGGGTCTTGATTATCTTGAAGCGTACGTCGTCGATTTGATTGTCGAGAACGGGGCGGCGAGGGGCGTTGTTTTGGAAAACGGCGAGAAATATTACGCCAAGGCGATCATTATCTCAAGCGGAACCTATATGTCATCAAAAATACTGGTCGGGCAAACGGTTCGCGAAGCGGGACCCGATGATGAAAAAACGACCACGGGTCTGTCGGAAGCCCTGCGCGGATTGGGCTTTAAACTTTTAAGATTAAAAACCGGGACCCCGCCGCGGGTTAAAAGGTCTTCGGTCGATTTTTCGAAGATGCAACCGCAGGAGGGAGACAGACACCCTTACAGTTTTGGTCACGAGACCGCGGAAACATTGCCTTTCGAGAAACAGGAGAAATGTTACTTGACCTATACCACTGAGGAAACGCATCGGATTATCCGCGAAAACCTTCATCTTTCGAGCATGTATTCCGGTTTGGTCGAAGGCGTCGGCCCCCGGTATTGCCCTTCAATTGAGGATAAGATTGTCCGTTTCGCCGATAAAAGCCGGCACCAGATTTTTCTTGAGCCGGAAAGCCTAAGTCTTGATGAGATGTACATTCAAGGGCTTTCAACAAGCTTGCCCGCGGAAGTCCAGGAGGTATTGGTAAGAAGCGTCCCCGGGCTGGAAAACGCAGAAATCAGCCGTTATGCTTACGCCATCGAATATGACGCCATTGACCCGCGGCAGTTAAAAACGAGCTTGGAATCAAAATTGGTGAAGAACCTGTTTTTCGCCGGCCAGGTGAACGGCACGAGCGGTTACGAGGAAGCGGCGTGCCAGGGTTTGATCGCCGGGATTAACGCCAATCAACTTATCAAAAACAAGCCGCCTTTGGTTTTGCGTCGCGACGAGGCTTATATCGGCGTTTTGATAGACGATCTAATCACCAAAGGGGTTAAAGACCCGTATCGCCTGCTTACCTCCCGAGCCGAATTCAGGTTGTTGTTGCGTCATGATAACGCGGAGGCGCGCTTGATTAAATACGGTTATGAAATCGGCCTTGTTTCCGAGAGACGTTATCAAGAGTATTTAAAGAAAAAAGAGGCGGTCGAAACTTTAATCGCGAAAACAAAGGAAATCAAAATCGGCCCGAAACCGGAAGTAAACGAATACTTGCTTTCCTCCGGCAAAATGCCGATCAATAAGTCGGTAACCGGTTATGAATTCCTCAAACGGCCTCATATCGGCTTTGAGGAACTGGAGGCGATCACCGGCGCGGGTTTTCCCGAAACGCAAAATATCAAGGAACACGCCCTAATCGAAATCAAATATTCGGGTTATATCGAAAAAGAATATAAAGAAGCGAAAAGACTGGCGCGCATGGAATCTAAAAAGATTCCCGTCGATATCGATTACGACGCCATTCCCAATTTGGCAAGCGAAGCCCGGGATAAGTTAAAGCAAGTTCGCCCGGAAACCGTATCGCAAGCGTCGCGAATCAGCGGCGTCAATCCCAGTGATATCGCCGTTTTGCTGGTTTGGCTGGAGTATAAGAAAAATGATGTTAAACGGGTTTAATTTAGACGAGAAGCAATCGCGTCAGTTTGCCGAATATTATGATTTTTTAGTCGCGGAAAACAAAAAGTACAATTTGACGGCGATTACCGAGGAAGCTCAAGTATACGGCAAACATTTTTACGATTCTCTTGCCGCGATGTTTTTTATCGATTTCTCCAAAATCGAGAAGCTGTGCGATATCGGAAGCGGAGGAGGGTTTCCGGCTATACCGCTTAAAATCGCCTTTCCGCATTTGCGCCTGTCGTTAATCGAGCCGACAAGAAAGAAGATTGGTTTTTTGCGAGAACTGTGCGCCTTGCTGAAGCTTACGGGCGTTGAGTTCATTAATGAGCGGGCTGAAGATCATGTCAGAAAACGGCGCGAATATTACGGGATGATTACCGCCAGGGCGGTAGCCGCGCTTCCGGTTCTGTTGGAACTGGCCTTGCCTTTGCTTAAGGTTGGCGGCGTGTTTATCGCATATAAAGGAAGCAATTACGAAGAAGAAATAAAAGCGTCGGACAACGCGCTTAAAACCTTGTCGGCGGTTATTGAAGACGCATACGAGTATCAACTTCCGGATGATTTGGGGCGACGGGCGATTATCAAGGTAAAAAAACTTAAAAAAACGGACCGGGCATATCCCCGGCATTACGCGCAAATAAAGAAAAAAAGTTTGTAAAGAGGGACGCAGATGGGAAAAATAATTGCAATTGTAAATCAAAAGGGAGGCGTCGGAAAAACAACGACGGCCATTAATTTGGGGGCGGCGTTAGCTCATTCCGGGAAAAAAGTACTTGTAATTGATTTGGACGCTCAGGCAAACGCGACTATCGGCCTCGGGTTTTCGCGGGAATTGCTCGAATATACTTCATTCGACCTTTTGGCATCAGATCTTAAAGCCAAAGAATTGGTATATCAAGCCCCGAATCGTAATATCGACATTATTCCCGGTTCGGAAAAACTAATCGATTTGGAAACCGCGCTTTTTAATGTGGACAATAAAGAATTGATATTACAGATAAAGTTGCAGCCGCTAAAAAGCAAGTATGATTATATTTTGGTCGATTGCGCTCCTTCCCTGGGAATCGACGTCGAAAACGCCTTGTTCGCGGCCGATTCGGTCATCATACCGGTGGAATGCGAATATTTTGCTTACGAGGCGCTGCCCTTGATGATAAATAAAATTCACCAGGTACAAACGGCGAAAAACAAAAAGAATCAAAAACTTACGATTGAAGGAGTGCTGTTAACGAAACTTGATAACCGAAATATTTTTGGTTACAAGATAATTGATAAAGTCAAAAACCTAATGCCGACTAAAACATTCAAAACAATTATCAGCAGGTCGAGTCATTTGCAGGAGGCCCCGATGCGCGGGGGCAGCGTGTTAAAAACCGCTTTTCACTCGCGATCGAGTCGCGAATACCGCGAATTAGCTCGGGAAATTTTGGATAATAACGGGTAAGGATCGCCATGGATAAAATAAGAGAATTTATCGAAACGGAATTAAGCAAAGTCATTTTCACCTTGGTAGCGTTGGCGCTTACGGTTTTGGTTTTGATAATCACGGGCGCGTTGGTTAACCGTTTTATCAGAAAAAAAAGAGACACGCGAAAAAGGGCGACGACTTTGGCCAAGCTTATGCAAAGCATTTTCCGCTATGTTTTGATTATTATTATGATAATTGTTATCCTGGGTATATGGGGCGTGAATATCACCCCGCTATTGGCGGGCGCGGGAATAGTCGGTATCGTTATCGGCTTGGGAGCGCAAAGCCTGATACGCGACTTCCTTGCCGGTCTATCGATCGTTTTTGAGAATTATTTCGATGTCGGGGACGTTGTCGAAATAAAGGGGTATAAAGGAAAGGTAATCGAAATCGGGCTGAAATCGACAAAAATTCAAAATTGGAAAGGCGAAGTAAAAATTTTCGCCAACGGCGATATCGTCGAGGTGACGAACTTTTCTAAAAATCCGACGATCGCCTATGTCGATATTGATGTTTCGCATCGGCATAATATTGATGACGTCATTGAATTATTGGAAGAAAACCTGGGCGGCTTAAGGGAGATATACCAGCAAATCGTCGAGGGCCCGAACGTTATCGGCACGACAGCCGTCGGCGCGGATGGCGCGACGCTAAGGATTATCGTGAAGACGCTGCCGGAGGAACATTACGCGGTCGAGCGCGGTATGAAAAAGTTTGTTAAGGACCTTTTCGAGAAAAACAATATTGAGTTTTCCATGCCGCGGATGGTGGTGTATAATGATAAAATTCCAAAAATATAATAACGGCGACATATACGAATTCAAAAAAGCTCACCCATGCGGCGGGAAGAGCTGGAAAATGATTCGCCAGGGCGTCGACTGCAAACTGGAATGCACGACATGCAAACGCGTGATAATGATTCCAAGAATTCAATTAGCAAAAAAAATAAAAAAAATTCTATATCAGGCCGAAAACCCCGAATAGAATTTTTTTATTGGCTTGAAAGCGAAATTATGTTAAGATTAACTACGAATGTCGGGGTGCGCTAGAATGATCGAGTTGATTGGCGTTTCAAAAATATACCGTGTCGGCGGTTGTGAAATCAAAGCCTTGGATAATGTCAGCATTTCTTTCCGCGAGAAGGAATTCGTCTGTGTCCACGGGCCTTCCGGGTGTGGGAAAACAACCATGTTGAATATTGTCGGCGGGCTTGACCGGAGCACGTCGGGAAAGATTATTATCAAAGGACAAAACACTTCTGGGTTTAAAGACGTTGATTGGGATGCCTACCGCAACAAGTCGGTCGGCTTTGTTTTTCAAAACTACTATCTTTTGCCTCATTTAACCGTGTATGAAAACGTCGAGATGGCATTGAACCTGGCCGGGGCGAGCCGGAAAGAAAAGAGAAAAAAAGTTTTGGCGGCCCTGGAGAAAGTGGGGCTTCTCTCCTATTCCAAGCAATTACCCAATCAATTATCAGGCGGGCAGATGCAAAGAGTGGCGATCGCCCGGGCGATCGTCAACGATACCGATATTGTTTTGGCCGACGAGCCGACAGGCGCCCTAGATTCCGGGAACGCGGAAAAGATCATGCAAATCTTAAAAGAGATTTCCAAAGAGCGTTTGGTCGTCGTCGTTAGTCACAATCTCCAGTTAGCGCAAAAATACGCGGACCGGATCGTAGAATTGTTTGACGGGCGGATTGTCGACGACTCGCGCCCGGTCGAAAAAAGAGCGGCTAAAACGGAATACCGGAAAACAAAAACGGCGATGTCATTTTTCGTCGCGGCGAAAATCGCGCTCAAAAATATGCTTCGCACCAAATTTAAAACAATATTAACCGTTTTCGCCGGATGCATCGGCATTATCGGCGTCGGATTGGTCCTGGCGATTTCCAACGGCGTGAACGTTTATATTGAAGACGTGCAAAAAGCCGCTCTCGCTAATTACCCGATTTATATCCGCAGCAGCGCCAAGCGCAAAGACGAGAGTTCGACGCCCGAATGGGACAAATTCCCCGACAAAAATAATAAGATAATAAATATTCGAAAAGGGTATTTACATAGCGATTATTATAACGTGATTGACGACGAGTTTCTTAATTATCTCGACGAAATGGATAAGTCGCTTTACACGGTAATAAATTATAACAAAAGAGTCGCCATGAACGTGCTCGTCGTCAAGATCAACGGCGATTACCAGCGCGTATCGCCAAGCATATTCACGGAATTGGCGGCTGACGAATTCGTTTTGGACCAGTACGAGGTTTTGTACGGCAATTTTCCAGAAAGAGAAAATGAGATCGCCTTATTGATAGACGAATATAACGCGATCGACGCGTATATTCTTTATAACATGGGCTTCGATTATGAGGAAACGGATTTTTACACGTTTGACGATATTGTCGGAACGGAATATAAATTGCTATCGAACGACGATTATTACGAGAAAATCGGCGACCGATACCGGTCGAAAACGATAACGCAATATCGGGAATTATACGAGAATGCGGAAACGACTTTGAAGATCACCGCGATTATGAGGGTAAAACCCGGCGCTTCCACGCAATTATATCAGCCCGGGCTCTTGTATTTGCCGGAGTTAACGGAAAAAATCGTGAGTGACGCGAGAAATTCGCAAATAGTTCGGGAACAAATCGAGGGCGGCCTTGATTATAATGTTTTTTCCGGGTTGCCCTTTGAGAAAAGAGAAACGATGACTTCCACGTACTCCCCGGAATATCAATATAAAGAAAACCTTGTCACATTGGGTGCGATTGCGGAGACGGTAAGCATAAACGTCTACACGTCCTCGTTTGAAGAACGATTCCAGATCGCCGCGTATGTCGGCGCTTATGATAATAAAAACGAGGAAATCAAGATTTCGTATTCGGATTTCATCCAATCGGTCACCACTGAATTTGCCTCGATGGTTAAGGTTTTCAGCGCCGTCTTGATTATTTTTTCTTCCGTTTCGCTCGTCGTGTCGGCGATTTTAATCGGCATCATCACTTATATATCGGTTGTGGAAAGAATACGAGAGATCGGGGTGTTGCGGAGCATCGGCGCGCGGAAAATCGATATCGCTCGCTTGTTTATTACGGAGACGGCGATCATCGGGTTTTTCTCGGGATTAACGGGTTTCTTCGGGGCGATGGCGCTCGCCAAACCGGTTAATAATTTTGTCGTTGATCTCATTAAGGAATACACGATATCCTTTCCGGGGATATCGCAGGTGATAGTCGCGAGATTCGAGTTTATATATTTTGTGATTTTGGTTTTTGGAAGTATGCTTTTGACGATAATCGCCGGGATTATCCCCGCGTTTATCGCGTCAAGAAAGCTTCCGATAAAAGCATTGCGAACAGAGGGGTAGAAATGTTAAAAAAATTCGTTAGATATTATCGGCCTCATTTGGCGTTGTTTATAGTCGATATGGTTTGCGCGTTGTTTATCGCCGCCATCGATTTGGTCTTTCCCGTTTTTACAAGTCTCGTCTTGAAAGAATTTATTCCCAATAATGAGATTAACCGCGTTTTTATCTTTGGGGCCGCGCTTTTGATTATTTTCGTAATAAGATTTTTCTTCGCTTATGTCGTCGGTTATTGGGGACACGTGATGGGAATCCGTATCGAAACCGACATGCGTTCCGATTTGTTTAAAAAGCTCCAAACGATGGATTACCAGTTCTTCGATAACAAGCAAACCGGGGAGTTAATGGCTAACCTAACGTCGCATATTCATGACGTGGCCGAGATGAGTCACCATGCTCCCGAGGATTTGTTTATATCGGCGATAATGTTAATCGGAAGCTTTATAATTTTGATAAGAATTCATCTGCTCTTAACGGTAATCGTCTTTATTTTCTTATTGTTTTTGATTATTTTTTCTTTATCGCGCCGCTTTAAGATGATGCAAAGTTTTCGCGTCTCCAGGCGGGTGCAGGGAGACTTGCTTGCCGAGATTGAGAGCAGCATCAGCGGGATAAGGCTAACCAAGGCTTATACCAACGAGCGTTACGAACAAAAGAAATTTGAAAAAATCAACCTTACGTACCGGCAAGCCCGTTCCAATATTTTTAAACAGATTGGGCTCTTTGCCTCCGGAAACGCGTTTTTTATTAGTCTTGCGAACTTGGGGCTTTTGGTGTTCGGCGGCTATTTTGTGTACAAAAATTACATCGACGCCATCGATTTGACGACCTACTTTTTATATGTCAATTTTTTAATAACGCCGATTCAGAGGCTAATCAACTCGATGGAGCAGCTGCAACAAGGTTTTTCGGGGATTGAAAAATTCTTTCAATTGATGAAAGTCGAACCGAAAATTGTCTCCCGCCCGAGCGCGACCGTAAACCCTGATATTAAAGGTAATATTGAATTCCGGGATGTCGAGTTCAAATATGACGAGGACGATAACGAGTATATTCTCAGCAATTTTAATTTGACCATTCCCGCAGGAAAAAGGATCGCCTTGGTCGGCGAAACGGGCGCGGGGAAAACGACGATTTCCAAATTGGTGCCCCGGTTTTACGATGTCGAAAGCGGCGAGATATTAATCGACGGGATAAACGTGAAAGATTATGATTTGTATAACTTGCGTCAAGCGATAGGGATAGTTCAACAGGATGTTTTTATCTTTTGGGGAACGATTAGAGACAACATCTTGTACGGCCGGCCCGACGCAACTTTTGAGGAAGTAGTCGAGGCGGCTAAGAAAGCGAAAATTCATGATTTTATCATGACGCTTGAAGACGGTTACGATACCCTTACGGGCGAGCGCGGCGTTAGGCTTTCCGGCGGCCAACAACAAAGAATCTCAATCGCACGGTTGTTTTTGAAAAACCCGCGAATATTGATTCTTGACGAGGCGACTTCCTCGCTTGACAATATAACGGAAAACATGATTCAGGAAGCGTTTGAGGAGCTTTCCCGCGGAAAAACGACCATTATGATCGCCCACCGCTTGTCGACAATACAAAACGCGGACGAGATTATCGTCATCAGCAAAAAGGGCATAGAAGAAAGAGGATCCCATAAAGAATTGATTTCTCGGGGCGGTTATTACGCCGATTTATATAATGCCTCGGTGTACAAATAAAAAAAGCTTAGTTCGCCTGATGTTCCTCGGGAGAACTAAGCTTTTTATTTAAAATATTTCCAAAACTACCGGGCAGTGATCGCTGCCGTAGATTTCGTCCCTAATGATGCTGTTTTTCATTTTAGAAGCCAAACGTTCGGAGAGAATAAAGTAATCGATCCGCCAGCCGACATTGTTGGCTCGGGCGTTAAACATGTAACTCCACCAAGTATATTGGACTTTGTCTGGGTAAAGATAGCGGAACGAATCGATAAAGCCGCTTTCCATCAGTTTTTGGAACTGGGTTCTTTCCTCTATCGTGTACC
>DGED01000060.1:34530-37614 GCA_002385755.1 Caryophanales bacterium UBA3935
TTCAAATAATTCCTGAAGTTCTCGTCAAATTCCATTCGGTATGAAAGTCGGGTTAATCCTCTTTGGGAATTGGGGACATAGACGTTAACAAAATAAAAATCATCAAACTCAAGCGTGATAATCCGCCCTTCGTCGAGATAATATTGGTTATCAATCCCGTATACTATCTCCAGCGGTTCAAGTTTACTGTATATTAACGTGCCCGAATATCCTTTTTTCTCGGCGCTGTTCCAAATCTCTTTATAGCCGTCAAAGGCGAAACTTTTTTGTTCTTCCTGCATTTTTGTTTCCTGAATAGCAAAAATATCGGCATTTATATCATTGAAAAAATCGGCGAATCCCTTATTCATGCATGCTCTTAGTCCGTTAACGTTCCACGATACAAATTTCATTTCTTGCTCCTTCACCGATTTGAGTATATTATATCATAATATTTGCCCGCCCGCCGCTATTTTTTTACAAATTTCCTAATGAAAAAATATTATCATAGGTAGCGAGAGGACAAGTATATGAATAAATACATTAATATAATAATAATCAGTTTTTTCTCCGTATTGACCTGCAAGTATAAAATCGGGTTTACAGTCTTTGTCCCGATAGCTTGTTTTTTAGCTTTTCATAACGGGAAAAATATTTTGTTGATAATTCCTTCCTCTTTATTGGGGCTTCTTTGGTTCGGAAGAGAAAATATTTACTATCTGGCCGGGCTCTTGGCGGTTATTTTAATCTATATGCTGATAACTCATGGCCAGAATCATTACATTAATTTGCTTTTCATTTTTGTCGCGAGTTTTTTGTCGGCAATAATACCTGAACCGGGTTTTGAGTTTGTCTTCACAATATTTTTCGCGTTGGTCAGCACCGTTATTTACGCGTATTTTTGCTATAACATTCAGGGGCCGCTATCTAATCAAAATAAAACGCGGAACTTTGCTTATAACGAAACGATTATGGCGATCGCCGCGGTAACTGGGGCGACTACCATTATCGCGACTATACCCGTCGCTCTTTTCGTCGCCGTCTATTTCGCGATGTACCTGTCGCAGAATCGTTATTATTTTCATTCGGTTTTTTTCAGTTTATCCACAATGTTTTTCCTGCGTTTTGTCTTTTCTGTCGAAGAAAGCGTCCTGATTCCTTTTGCGAGCGCTTTTTATATCTTGCCTTCGATTTACGCCCCGCTTTCTTTAATATCTTTTTGCCTTTTGGGTTGGTTATCCGCGACGCCGCATTTCGCCCCCCTTACCCTGCAGATCGTAATCGGTTTCGCCATTGCTTTTGAAGTAATAAAGCGCATGGTTATAAATATTTACGAGGGGGATGACTTGGCCGTGGGCGTTTACCAAAGGTCGTTGGAAAACATTAATCACGAGGTAATCGCCTTCGCGAGTTTTCTTGATCTGTTTTCCCGGAGCTTCGCGACCCCGAAGGAGTATAATCAAAAGTTGAGCGAGGGAATTAATAACCTGACGCATTTCTATTGCGAGTCTTGTTATGTTCGTAACGAATGCTATTCAAAGAACAAGGGAAAACTTTACACTTATTTTAAAAATTTGATCCTTTACGCAAAAAGAAGCAATCACGAATATAACGATCTTGAGGAACTCGCCTTTATTAAGAACTGCCCTTATATTGTCGAGATGAGAAAGAGCAGCATCTTAATTAACGAAAAACTAAATCTCTCCGCGACGTCGAGCAAGTCCAACGCTTTGATTGCGCAAATCAACGGTATTTCGAATGTTTTGAGACAATACAGCGTCGATAATTCCTTGAAAAACGAAATCAATATCAGTGTTTTCGAAAAAATCTATCAAGGACTGTGCGATTACGGCTTTAACGTTTGTTATTTTCAACCGAAGAAAATGCTGATCAACGATTTTTTAATCGAGGTCGGGATCAAGGGCGAGCAATATAACAATATCAAATTAATTATTGAGATGATTTGCAATAATTACATAGATCAAAGCGCAAGCTGTCTTTTTAAAAACGTTGCCCGCGGGAAGACATACGTTAATATCGTCCCGAAAATAAATTACGAGGTTGAGTACGGGTACGGCTCGATCGCCCAGGAAGGGAACAGCGTCTGCGGGGATAATTACTTAATCAAAAATCTAAGCAATACTAAATTAATTGCCGCCATTAGCGACGGCATGGGGAAAGGTTTCGTGGCCAATCAGGAAAGTTCCTCGACGCTGAAACTTGTTGACGAGATTACAAATACGGAAATATCGACGGAAACTGCCCTGCAAATTTTAAACACGTTTTTTTATATCCAGGATTATTTAGAGAAATACAGCACGCTCGATTTCCTGCAATTGGATCGGGCGCAGGGAAGCGTATTGTTTTATAAAATGGGCGCGGCCTCAAGTTATATTTTTCATAAGGACGGGAGTTTTGAACGGATAATAAACGAGGGGTTGCCTTTCGGCATTGAGGAGATTATCGAAGCGCAAAAGCGGGAAGTAATGGACGAGGACGTTATCGTTATGGCGAGCGACGGAGTGTTCGGGAGCGTCGTTGACGAGAAGGATTTCGAGACTTTTGTATCGGGGATCATGCATCTCTCGCCGCAAAAAATCACTTACGAGATATTGAATTACGCGCGCAAGCGAAAATCAAAAAAAAGCGACGATATGAGCGTGATTGTTTTAAAAATCATCGCCGCTTAACTGAAACAACGGTCTTTTTCCAACGGGCCTTTCCAATTGTCGATCCCGCCCGTGACGTTGACGACATTGTAGTTTTGCTTTGATAATTTCGCGACCGCCTCCGCGCTTTTCGTCCCGTTATTACAAATTATATAATAGGTAAAATAGGGATTCAGGTAAAGCATCGGCTTGTTAATAAGCGTCTCCGCGGGGATATTGAGCGAACCGGGAATATGACCGCGCGCGTATTCGAGCGGGGACCTGATATCGACGATAATGCAATTGCTGAAATTTGCTATAAGGAGTAATTTTTCCGCGCTAATTTGTTTATAATCCTTTTCCAAGATAATCACCACTATATTCTATTTCATATTATTACGCTTATGACAAGATAATTTTCCCTTAACAACTCACGGCCTGTCTCTTATACACATCT
>DGED01000080.1:0-461 GCA_002385755.1 Caryophanales bacterium UBA3935
TCCCACGTTATCCCGTTGAGGCTTTTGAATATTATCGTCATCCATTCTTCGTTCGAAATTACTTTCGCCGAGTTCACGCTTCCGCGTATTAAGACCGGGTTCGGGTCGACGGATAAAAAATACACGCATTTGTCGGTGACCGCGCAAAATTCCTCATTACCCATATACCACCATAGGCGGATCGTCTCCCGCGGGTTTATTCCTTCCCTCACGCGCCGCGCGAGCCGCGCGTAAGGTTCTTTGAAAACGAGTTTGCCGGCGGGGTTCCTTTTGAAAACTTTTTTTCCCGCGGCCGAATCCAGGCAATCGTCGACAGCTTTGCGAACGGCTTCGTCAAACGCGCCAGCGTCGGGATAGCTTTTTATTATTGATTGCGGGAACAACTCTCCCGCTTTATTATACACATCCTCCGGATCGCCTACCCCGCCCAAATACGCCAGGGCCTCAATAACATAATAAAT
>DGED01000080.1:682-10391 GCA_002385755.1 Caryophanales bacterium UBA3935
TTTTCCCTCCGTCTCAATTATAAAATCCTCCTCAAAACGCTTTTTCTTACGACTTTATTATACCACAAACGGCCCTTTTGCCGCAAAATATTTTCCGCGAGGTCAAGTTGATCGCCGGTTTCGCGGCGCGCGTATCTCAATGGGGTTTGCGAAAAAAGTTTTTCGGCTTAAAAGTTTTCCACATTTCCTTTTAAAAATACGCCGCGGACAGTCATTTTCCCCCCGTTTTTCCCGGGTTTTCAACATAATTGTGGAAAACTTATGAGCGCGAAAATTCGTCATTTTCCGTCAAATCTGGGAATTAATAACAAAAATAATTGCTTTTTCCCGCGCCCGATATCTTTTGACTTTTTATTTGGAATTTTAAGAAAATATGATATAATATTAATAATGCGAAAGCCGCGCGGATAATTTATGCATAAAACGCCGCCGGCGGGTGAAGATTATGTATCAGGAGATTGATAAAAACCAATATACGCCGATGATGAGGCAGTATCTCGAAATCAAGGAAGAATACGCCGATGCGCTCGTGTTTTTCCGTCTCGGCGATTTTTACGAAATGTTTTTCAACGACGCTATCGTCGCTTCCAAAGAGCTTGAGATCGTATTGACCTCGCGCGACGCCGGCGCCCCGGAGCGGGTGCCGATGTGCGGCGTCCCTTACCACAGCGTTAGCGGCTATCTCGACCGGTTGACGGAGAAAGGGTATAAGGTCGCGATCGTCGAGCAAGTGGAGGACCCGGCGCTCGCCAAGGGCTTGGTCCGCCGCGAGGTGACGCGGGTGATAACCCCCGGAACCGTGACCGAGGGGGAGACGCTTGACGCCCGCGATAACAACTATCTCGTCTCGGTAACGGTCGGGAAAGATCGGTTCATTCTCGCTTACAGCGACCTATCCACGGGCGAAAATTACGTCACGGAGATCCCGCCGGCTGAGGAACTGCTCGCGGCGGAGTTATTAAAACTCAACACGCGCGAGGTCGTCGTCGCGCCCGGGTTTAATCGCGCGCTCCTCGCCCCGATTTCCGTCGCCCGTTCTCTTACCGTTTCTGAAGAGGAACGGGACGGCGAGGTCGCGTATTTGCGGGCGCTCGCCGCGAATCTTGACGCCGAGGAGACGAAGAGCTTCTGGCGGCTGATAAATTACATTATCCGGACGCAGAAACGGACGCTCGTCCATCTCCAACCGGCGGTAAAGTACGATAGTTCCGCTTATATGAAGATCGATTTCGCTTCCCGCCGGAATCTCGAGTTGACCGAGACCCTGCGTTTCCAGGAGAGAAAGAACACTCTGCTTTCCACTCTCGATAAATGCGCGACGGCGATGGGGAGCCGGTATCTTAAGAAAACCCTGCTTTTTCCCCTCGTGGATAAAGAGAAAATCGAACGCCGTTATGATATTATCGACCGAGTCGGGAAAGCGTTTCTCGAGGCGAGCGATTTAAAAAACGCGCTCGACGAGATATATGACCTCGAGCGGATCGCCGGCCGACTTTCCTACGAGACGGCGGGACCGCGCGACCTCCTGCAGCTTAAGCGCTCGCTCGCCGCGGTTCCGGGAATTTGCGATTTGCTTCGGAAAATGAAGATCGCGGGGTTTTTCGCTCTCGAGGACGAGCGCGAGCGTTGTCGCGACTTGCAAAGCGCGATCGAGGAAGCGATCTCTCCGGACGCCCCCCTTTACGCCCGCGACGGCGGCGCGATTAAGCCCGGCTATAACGCGGAACTTGACGAGCTTAGGGCCATTCAGGATCACAGCAAGGAATACCTTCTCGCCCTCGAGCAACGCGAACGGGAGAAAACCGGGATCAAAACTCTTCGGGTCGGATACAACCGCGTCTTCGGTTATTATATCGAGGTCTCCAAAGGGGCGAGCGCGCTCGTCCGCGACGAGTTCGGCTACATCCGCAAACAAACCTTAAGCAACACCGAGCGCTTCATCACCCCGGAGCTTAAGGAAATGGAGACGAAAATCCTCCAGGCCGCGGAAAAATCCCTGGCGCTCGAAATCGAACTTTTTAACTCCGTCCGCGACCGCGCGAAAAAAGACGTGCCCTTGCTTCAGCGCCTGGCAAAAATTATTTCCGAGCTTGACATGATGCTATCCTTCGCCCGCGTCGCCAAGGAAAACAATTACGTCCGCCCCCGCTTTACCGACAATCACGAGATTGAAATTAAAAACCTCCGCCACCCGGTAATGGAACTCGCTTCGACCGCGTTCATTCCCAATGACGCGAAGTTGGGGGCGGAAGAAAATATTCTCCTCATTACCGGCCCGAACATGGGCGGTAAATCGACCTATATGCGCCAGATCGCCATCGCGGCGATTATGGCCCAGATCGGCTCCTTCGTCGCCTGCGACCGGGCGCGCCTGCCGATATTCGACGCCATTTTTACGCGAATCGGCGCCGCCGACGATATTATCAGCGGCCAGTCGACGTTCATGGTGGAGATGACGGAAGTAAACAAGGCCTTGACCCAGGCCACAAAAAACAGCCTGATATTGCTTGACGAGATCGGCCGCGGCACCGCGACCTACGACGGCATGGCCCTCGCTCAGGCGATCATCGAATATATCGACGCTCACCTCGGCTGTAAGACGCTTTTTTCGACCCATTATCACGAGCTGACCGTTCTCGAGGAAAGCGTCCCGCGCTTGAAGAACGTTCACGTGGCGGCGGAGGAGGTGGCGGGAGACATCGTCTTTCTTTATAAAGTCCGTCCCGGCGCCGCCGACAAGAGTTACGGAATCAACGTCGCGAAACTCGCGTCCTTGCCGCTCCCCGTGATCTTAAGGGCGACCGATATTCTGAACAAACTCGAGACGCAAAAGCCGGACGCGGGTCTTCTGTCCGCGAAAAACTACCAACCGCCGCTTTTGTTTGACTCGAAAACGGAAAAAGAAACTCTCGCCCTGGAAGAGATCAAATCGCTTGACTTGTATAACATGAGCCCGCTCGAGGCTTTAAACGCCCTTGAGAAAATACAAAAACTTTTGAAGAAGTAGGTATGAGGATATGGCGAAAATAATTAAGCTTGACCAAAAAGTCGTTAATTTGATCGCCGCCGGCGAAGTCGTCACCGGACCGGCCTCGGTCGTCAAGGAACTTGTTGAGAACGCGATCGACGCCGGGGCCCGGCATATCGACGTCAACCTCGTCGATTCCGGGCTTAAGGAAATCGTCGTCCTTGACGACGGCTCGGGAATGAGCGCCGCCGACGCGCGCCTCGCGCTCGAACCGCACGCGACGAGCAAGATCGCGAGAAGCGAGGATTTGTATCAGATCCGGACTCTCGGTTTCCGCGGCGAGGCCCTGCCATCGATCGCGGCCGTGAGCCACTTCATCCTGAAGACGAGCCCGGACGGCGTTCGGGGAATGATGTACTCGCACAAGGGCGGCAAATTGGTGAGCGAGGCGGTCATCGCCTTTCCCCGCGGCACGGAAATTGTCGTTAAGAATTTGTTTTTCAACACGCCCGCCCGCTTACAAAGCCTGCAATCGCTGAGCACGGAATTAAGCTATATTCTCGACTTTTTGGATAAAATCGCCCTCGCCCGGCCCGATATCGCCTTCCGGCTTACCAACAATGACCGGAAATTATTACAGACCTTCGGCGGCGGCCGACTGCTCGAGGCGATTCAAAACGTCTACGGGAACGATGTCGCCAAGAACATGACGGAAATCGACGAAAACGACGGCTTTTTCCGGGTCCGGGGCTTTATCGGCAATATCTCGGTGACGAAATCGTCCCGGAATCACATAACGATTATCGTTAACGGTCGCGTCGCGCGTAACAACAAACTCATCGCCGCCGTCTACGAGGCCTACGAGGGCCGGATCCCCGGCGGCCGCTATCCCGTCTGCGTGATTAACGTCAGCGTCGACCCGTCGCTGATCGACGTTAACGTTCACCCGCAGAAGACGGAAATCCGCTTTTCCAACGAGGAAGATTTGCTAGCCCTTATCACGCGAGCAATCGACAATACTCTTAACCGCGTCGATTTAATCGTCGATCAGGAAATTCCCGCCAAGGATATCGGGATCTCGCCGCGCTCGCGCCAGGCCTTTAAGTCGCGGAGCGAATACGTTAGCGAGAAGGATTTTTCCGCCGAAACCGATGACGATGACGCCGCCTATTTGGATATTTTTAAGCCCCGGGAAGATACGGTGCCTCCCGCGCCCGCGGAGGAAGAAGACGCGGCGCAGACGGAGTTTTCGTTCCTGGAGGACGGGGACGATTTGCTTTTCGCCGGCGACCGCCTGCCGAAATTATATTATATCGGCCAACTCTTCGGGACCTATATCCTCGCCCAAAACGAGGACGCGTTTTATTTGATCGACCAGCACGCCGCCCACGAGCGCATTAATTACGAGCGTTTCCGGGACGAACTGAAAAAACCCGACGCCCGGCGATACGAGCTGCTTATTCCCGCGAAGCTTGATTTCACGCCGGCGGAAGCGGTGATGGTCGGGGAAAAAATTGAAGAGCTCGCTTCCTTGGGTCTTGAAATCGAGGAGTTCGGCGGCGGCACCTACATGATCCGCGCCGTTCCCGCCTGGATTCCCAAGGGGCGGGAGAAGGATTTCGCCGAGGAAATAATCCAAAAGCATTTGGAGAAAAAAGGCGGCGCGAAACACGAATTTTTAGACTATTTGGCCGTCGCCCTCGCCTGCAAACGCTCGATCAAAGGCAACGAGCCGCTTGCGAAAGAAGGGGCCGAAAACTTGCTTTCACAACTTAACGCCTGCGAGAATCCCTATACTTGCCCGCACGGACGACCGGTAATCGTTCGCTTCGGCCGCTCGGAAATTGAAAAATGGTTCCGGCGGATCTTATGAAACCGGCGGTCGTCGTTATCGCCGGCCCGACCGGAAGCGGGAAAACGACGCTCTCGCTTTCGCTTGCTTCCCTGTACGACGGCGAGATCATTAACGCCGACGCCTCGCAAATCCGCCGCGGGCTCGATATCGGCACAGCGAAGACCGCTTGGCGGGAAAGCGCGGTTAAGCATCATCTTTTCGATATTATCGGTCCTGACGACGATTTTTCGATTCGCGATTACCAGGCGCTCGCCCGTCCTTTAATCGAGGATATCGCCTCCCGGGGGCGAACGCCGTTTCTTGTCGGCGGGTCGGGTTTATATATCAACGCCGCGCTCGGCGATTACGATTTGTCGATCCCGGGGCGCGACCCGTCTTTCGACCGGCAATTTGACGACGTCGGTAACGAGGAACTGCATAATATTCTTAAACGGGAAGACCCCAAGGCGGCGGAGACAATCCATCCCAATAACCGCCGGCGCGTCTTAAGGGCGATTGAGGCGGCTCGGGCCGGCAAGAAGGTGAGCGAGAACCGCGCCGGCCGAAACCTTCTTTACCGCAGTTTGATTCTATGCCTTCGCGGCGACCGCGAAACTCTCTACGCCCGCATAGACGAGCGCGTCGAGGAAATGTTTGCGGGAGGGTGGGTCGAGGAAGTCCGTGGCCTGATCGCGCGCGGCGTTAATATCGCCAAGATAAAAGAGATCGGCTACCGGGAAATCGCGTCATTTCTTGCGGGCGCCTTGTCTTTGGAAGAAGCGAAGACGGTAATCAAGACGAAAACCCGCCGCTACGCCAAGCGCCAGTTGACTTGGTTCCGGAATCAGACCGAAGCTGTTTTTATCGCGCCCGATTACGACGATTTCGAAAAGACCGTGAGAAAAGCAAAGGAAGAGGTAGATATATTTTTTGGGGGGGAGGACGCAAATAACGATAAAATGGCGACATGAAGGAGTTGTCCAATGAACATCAATCCACGCATGTTGGTGAATAGCAAAGGCAAGCTGCTGCACGACGTTTTTGTTCCGCTGCCGCTTCAGGAAATTGAAAAGAAAATCGTTTTTGATATCGACGTTTTGACTCTTTTGATGGAAGCAAACGAAGCGATTACCCGCCTGCACTACGCCTATCAGGGAACCGACCCCTACCTGCGCGAATATTTTTACGATTATTGCCTGAAAAAAGAGACGCTCGCGAGCCTTTTGATCAGCGGGAACAACTTGACGCTTGAGAATTTCTATACCGCGGATCTCGGCAGCGCGGCCGACGTCGGGTATCGTTTTTATCAAGTCGCGAAAGCGGCGGCCGAGGAGACGGGAAAACTTAACAACGATTTTTTGAAAAATCTTCACCGCCGAATCGTTAACGACAAAAACGCCCGTCCGGGACATTACCGGATCGGTAGGATGATGATCTACACGTATTACCGCCATAACCGTTATAACCCGCCCTTTGACGAGGAACTCGAGTCCTCGATGAACGCCCTCGAGGAATATATCAACCGGACGGCGAACACCAATTATTTGATTAAGGCGGCGCTCGTGCACTATCAGCTGACGACGATTCATCCCTTCCATGACGGGAACGACCGCCTGGCCCGCCTTTTCAATATGCTTTATTTAAAACGCTCTAACCCCTGCGGCCCGCATTGCTTTTATATGTCGAATTATTTCGCCGCGAACTTGAGCGAATATTACGACGCCTTGACCGCGGTCCGCAGCCACGGGCATTTTCAGGGCTGGGTCGAATATTATTTGAAGGCGATCACCGCGACCAGCAACCACATGCGCAATATTATCGATTTTTCCCTCACGCTGCTGAAGCGTAACCATCGCCGTATTCTCGAGACGCCCCATTCGAACACAATCAAAAACAACCTCATCTCGGCGCTCGAATACATGGTGTTTAACCCGGTCACGACGGTCAACCGCTTAAGCGAGATTCAAAACAAGTCGTTTCCGGCCGCGGCCCGGAACGCGAAACTGCTCGCGGAGATGGGAATTCTTGAGACCGCGGGGTTCTGCGCGCGCAGCCGCTTATACGTCTACCGGGAACAGCTTGATATTTTGCGCGACTAGCGTTCGGAAGAAAAAAAGGTTGACATCCAAGGCAAAATATCATACAATACTAATAAATAAAGCATTCTAGACCTATAACGCTTAATAATAAAGACCATAATAGAAAGAGTAACGTTAAACGAGGCATCCCAGTGAGCCGGGGATAGTGCGAACCCGGTATCGGTAGTTTAGCGCGAAGATCGTTCTATTGTCGTAATTCCGAACTAACAGTAAGAATTAACGGATTTCCCCCGTTACCGGGAACGCATATGACGGTATGTTGTAAATAGTGGTTGACAAGCTTTTTCTATTTATGATAGGAAAAGTTTTTTCATTTATAAGGAGGTTAATTTTTATGTTTAAGATCAATCCCGAATATGATTTCGTGCGCAACGAAAAGGCTGTTCTCAAATTATGGGACGAGTCGCAATCGTTCAAAAAACTGCTTGAGAAGAACAAGGCCGGCGAGAAGTACCGTTTTATCGACGGGCCGATTACCGCCAACAACCCGATGGGGATGCATCACGTTTGGGGCCGGACTTTAAAAGATACATTCCTGCGTTATAAAGCGATGCGGGGCTACACGTCGCATTACCGCAACGGTTTTGACGGCCAAGGGCTATGGGTCGAGGTCGAGGTCGAGAAAGAACTCGGCTTTGCCTCGAAAAAGGATATCGAGGAATTTGGCCTGGACAAATTCACCGAGGCCTGCGTCGCCCGCGTGGAGAAATACGCCGCCGTCATTACCGAGCAGTCGAAGCGACTCGGGCAATGGATGGATTGGGATAACTCGTATTACACCCATCATGACGGCAATATCACGAGCATCTGGGCGATGCTTAAGCGTTGTCACGAGCGCGGCTGGCTGAAGCAGTTGTACCGGCCGATGCCGTGGTGCGGGCGGTGCGGGACGTCGCTATCCGATCATGAGATGGCAGGGTCCTACAAGGAACTCGAGCACGCGGCGGTCTTCGTTAAACTCCCGCTTAAGGGCGAGGACGCCGATATTCTTGTCTGGACGACGACGCCCTGGACGCTTTCGAGCAATACCGCGCTCGCGGTAAGCCCCGAGCTCACGTATCTTAAGGTAACCGTCCCCGGCGAAGCGCGGCCGCTTATTATGGTTAAGGAGTTATATTTCAAGAAGTTTCATAAAGACGGCGGGAAGATCCTTTCGGAGCTTAAGGGAGCGGATCTTGCCGGCAAGCGCTACGAGACGATGTTTCCCGACCTTCCCCGCCAGCGGGGCGTCGACCACCGAATCATCCTCTGGGACGAGGTTTCCGCCGACGAGGGTTCGGGCGTCGTTCATATCGCCCCCGGGTGCGGCGCCGAGGACTACGATCTGGGGTTAAAGGAAGACCTTACGGTCATCATGCCGATCGACGAGAACGGCTACTTTTACGAAGATTTCGGCTTTCTTGCCGGCAAGCACGCCCAGGAAGTAAGCGAGCTTGTTTTCGAGCGCCTGCGCGAGCAGGGAAAACTCTTTTTGGTTCACCCTTATAAGCATAGTTACCCCGTCTGCTGGCGCTGTAAAAAAGAAATCCTTTTCCGCCTCGGCAAGGAATGGGCGATCGCCGTCGACGAACTGAGGCCGCTTCTGATCGAAAACGCCAGGAAAGTAAAATGGTATCCCGCGTACCAGGGGAAGCGGATGGAAGACTGGCTTAACAATATGTCGGACTGGAATATTTCCCGGAAACGTTTCTACGGCTTGCCGCTGCCGTTTTATCCCTGCTCCTGCGGTCACCTGACCGTTATCGGAAGCAAGGAGGAGCTGCGCGAAAAAGCCGTCGACCCGCGACTCGTCGACAATCTTAAGGAATTGCACCGGCCGTGGATTGACGAGGTCAAGATTAAGTGCGAGAAATGCGGCGCGGCCGTGGAGCGGATCGCGGAAGTGGGCGACGTTTGGCTTGACGCCGGGATCGTGCCGTTTTCGACTCTGAAGTATTTCGAGGACCGCGATTATTGGCGCGAGTATTTCCCCGCCGAGTACGTGATCGAGATGCACGAACAGGTTCGGCTGTGGTTTTATTCGCTCCTCTTTATGTCGACTGTGTTGATCGGCGAGCCGCCGTACGAGCAAGTCGGGACGCATGGGATTGTGGTTTCGGAAGACGGGTCGCGTTTCTCGAAAACCGGCGTTATGATCAGGTTCGAGGAAGCCGCGGAAAAAATCGGCGCCGACGCCTCCCGTTATATCTACGTTTCCACCCCCGCCACGAGCGAGGTCCGCTTCGGGTTCTCCCTGGGCGACGACGCGAAGCGCCGGTTGCTCGCTTTCTGGAATATCGTCGTCTTTTTCGACCTCTATTACCAGATCGATAAACCCGAATTAAACCGGGTACCGGAATTAACCGACAAGTCCGACCGTTGGCTATCGGCCCGGGTGAGAAAGTTTGTTTCCGCGGCGACGGCCGCTTACGAGGCTTACGAGCCGTGGGAGATTATCAAACTTTTTGAAAAATGCGTCGACGACGTTTCCAACTGGTATATCAGGATCAACCGCAAGCGGTTCTGGAAATCGGAAATGAACGAGGACAAATACACCGCGTACTACGCCCTGTACCGGGCGATTAAAATGATGACGCAAGTTATGGCGCCGATCATCCCCTTCATGACCGAGTGGATTTGGCAGGCGCTCGTCCTGCGCGTCGAGCCGGATGAAGAGCATTCCGTTCACCTGACCCGTTTCCCGGAATCGGCCGGCGTTGACGAGGAAATCCTTTCGGAGACGGAAGTCGCGCGGGAAGTGATCACCGGCGCCCTCAAGCTGCGCAACGAGAATAATCTTAAAATCAAGCAGCCGCTTTCCGCCCTTTA
>DGED01000080.1:10614-11308 GCA_002385755.1 Caryophanales bacterium UBA3935
CCCGCGGCGATGGCGGAAGCGGTCAAGCGTTATGACGAGGGCGCGGAAATCGCGGTCGGGGAATATGTTTTACCGGGAGAGATCTTTAAGGTCGAGTCCGAATACCTGCCCGGCTACGCCTGGTTCGAGGAAGGCGAGCGCTTGGTGGCTCTCGCGACGGAACTTACCCCGGAACTAATCGACGAGGGTTATTACCGCGAGCTTTTAAGGCAATGCCAAGTCCTGAGAAAGGAAGCGGGCTTTCATGTTTCCGACCGGATCGAGCTCGCGATTCTCACCGAAAGCGAGAACATGAAGCGGGTTCTCGGCGCTTATTCCGCCCAACTCGGCGTCGAGACGCTCGCGACCGCGCGCCCCGATATCGCGTCGCCGCGACTGGAAAAGGCGATCTCGATTGACGGCATGGAAGTAATCGTGAAGATGAAGTAAAATCCGCGTAAAACGCGGATTTTTTTCTTAAACTTAAAGGCTAATAATGGTAATATTATATCAGAAGAAGCGAATGGGGGTTATTATGAAGTATCTGCGTTTGCTAATATTTTCTTTATAATAAAACATTCAACCGGCTCTATTTGGAAGAAGTAGGGAAGTTTGTCGTTTGGGATCTTGATTCTGACCGCATACGGGTCGCAATCAAGACCTCCGCCTCCTCGACCTCGGAAAACTATATATCCGCCGACGGCATTTACCTTTA
>DGED01000059.1:0-3115 GCA_002385755.1 Caryophanales bacterium UBA3935
CAGTTATAATTATCCGATGGTAGTCGTTCCCGACGCGCTTGGCGAGAGTTATTTGGACATAACGGAAAACCCGTTCGTGTCCGCCCAAGAACAAAGCACTTCAGCCTTCGCCTTGGATACCTCGACGGCGGGTTACGCCAATATCCGGCGGATGATTAACCAGGGAACGACTGTCCCGAAAAGCGCCGTGAAGATTGAGGAAATGGTCAATTATTTCAAATACGACTATCCCGCGCCCGCCCCGGGCGACGGCGTTGGCGTTTCCGCGGAGATTATCGATTGTCCCTGGACCCCGGGAAATAAACTATTGACGATCGGGGTCAAGGCCGAGCCGCTTGAGATAATTTCGCCTCGGAAAAACAATCTCGTCTTTTTGCTTGACGTTAGCGGGTCGATGGCGGCTCCTAATAAATTGCCATTGATGCAAGACGCGTTTAAGTTGTTCCTCGAGACGCTTG
The DNA here is from genome assembly GCA_002385755.1 of Caryophanales bacterium UBA3935. GTDB lineage: Bacteria > Bacillota_I > Bacilli_A > ML615J-28 > CAG-698 > UBA3946. Next base: position 459 of record DGED01000059.1, read on the forward strand.
ATGACGATGACACGATATCGGTCGTGACTTATGCGAGCGGCGTCTCCGTCCGCCTTAACGGCGCGAAGGGATTTGAGAAAAAGATGATCGCCAATATTATCGAGGATCTCACCGCCGAAGGCGCAACGGCGGGCTCCAAGGGCCTGCAAACGGCCTACGCGGTCGCGGCCCAAAACTTTATCGAAGGCGGGAATAATAGAATCATTCTCGGAACCGACGGCGACTTCAATGTCGGCATCAGCAATAACAAAAAGCTGGAAGAATTCATAACGGAAAAGAGAAAAAGCGGCGTCTATATATCCGTCTTGGGTTTCGGTACGGGTAATCTCAAAGACGATAAACTCGAGATCATCACCCAAAACGGCAACGGTAAATACTCCTACATTGACTCGATAAACGAAGCGCGGAAAGTGTTGGTCGAGGAAATCGGCGGGACTCTTAACGTCGTCGCCAAGGACGCCAAGGCGCAGGTCACCTTTAACCCGCGTTACGTGAAGGAATACCGCCTGCTCGGGTATGAGAATAAACTCTTGACCGACGAGGAATTCGAGGACGAGGCGACGGACGCCGGCGAAATCGGCGCCGGTCATGTCGCGACCGCCGTTTACGAGCTCGTTCTTAACGATGACGAAGGAGTCGAAAGCTCGTTGGGAAATAACTGGCTACAAATCGCGGTGCGCTTTAAATCGCCCGAGGACGATAGCCCCGGGGAAGTGGTTCTCCCGGTAAACGAAAGCCATGAAAAAAGCGCCCCCTCGGAAGACGCCTTGTTTATCAGCGGCGTAATCGAATTCGCCTTGCTCTTGCGCGATTCGGAGTATAAGGGCAACGCCTCGCGCCAGGCGATTATCGCCCGGCTTTCGGAGCTAAACTCGGTTGAAAACGACGAGTATAAAAAAGAATTCCTTGAGCTTGTGGAAAAATATAATAAATGATTGGAATCAACCCCGGGCATATTCCGGGGTTTCTTTTTAATTCGCTTGATTTAAAGGCTTGACATTTAGTATAATGTATAAAGGTGATTAATAATGAAAGATAAAACAATCGTAATTACCGGGGCGTCGTCGGGAATCGGTTTGGTGACCGGCGAGTACCTGGCTGCTAAGGGTTATAAAGTGTACGGACTATCCCGACGGGCGGCGGAAGACTCCCCGATCAACTTTATCGCCTGTGACGTGACCGATAAAGCCCAGGTCGCGGCCGCGTTTGAGAAAATCGGCGATGACATTTACGCGGTTATCAATAACGCCGGCATCGGTATCGGCGGTCCGGTGGAATATGCTTCCCCCGAAGACGTTCAAAGAATAATCGACGTCAACATAATCGGTATCGTAAACGTCTGCCAGGCGGCGATCCCGCGGTTAAGAAAAAGCAAAGGAAAAATAATCAATATCGGGAGCGTCGCCGGAGATTTGATTATTCCTTTTCAGACCTTTTATTCGTTAACCAAAGCCGCGGCGCATGTTTTGACGCAAGGTTTGGCGATGGAATTAAAGCCTTTCGGCATTAAGGCGACGACGGTGCTGCCCGGCGACACGAAAACTTCGTTTACCGCCAACCGCCGCACCAATCTCGCCGGCGACGAAGTATATAAAGACCGGATCGAAAGGTCGATCGCGAGGATGGAGAAGGACGAGCGGTCCGGGAAAGACCCGGTTACCGTGGCCCGCGTGATTTATAAAGTTTTAAAAAGGCGCAGGCCTCCCCTGAAGGTTACCGTCGGTTTCGAATATAAACTGCTGGTCTTTTTGAACCGCCTTCTCCCGCAAAAACTCGTGAACGGCATCATCTACCGCCTGTACGGGGGCGAAAAATAGTGAAGAAACTTCTCGAACTTTTCTTGACCTTTCTTAAAATCGGGGCTTTTACATTCGGCGGCGGTTACGCCATGATACCCTTGATTCAGCACGAGATCGTGGAGAAGAAAAAGTGGCTTACCGACGACGAGATGATCGATATGCTTACAATCGCCGAGTCGACGCCCGGCGTCATCGCCGTCAACTCCGCGACATTCGTCGGATATAAAATCGGCGGACTCGCGGGCTCGGCGCTCGCGACGCTGGCCGTTGTTTTGCCGGCGTTTTTAGTTATTACTTTGATCGCTCTTTTCGTCGAAAGATTCATGGATATTTCTTATGTCGTTAATTTGTTTAAAGGCTTAAGAGCGGGCGTCACGGTGTTGATTTTTCACGCCGCCTTAAAAATTTTTAAGAAAACGCCGAAAACGGCGATCGCCTACTTTCTCTTAGCCCTTGCTTTTTTCATGAGCTGTTTTGTCGAGTTCCGTTATCTAACCATTTCCTTGATCGCTTTCGGGTTAATCGTCGGGCTCGCCTCGCAAATGATTAAGCATCGGGAAAGGGAGGGGCGATAATGATATATCTGGAACTCTTTTTTGTATTCTTTACTATCGGCCTTTTTACGCTGGGCGGCGGCTACGCGATGATTCCGATGATCGAGGAACAAGTTATCGCGCGCGGCTGGATCACCCAAGAGGAGTTAATTAATTTTATCGGCATTTCCGAGTCGACGCCGGGACCGTTCGCCGTGAATATGGCGACTTTTATCGGCCAGACTCAGGGAGGCGTTTTGGGGTCGGCCGTCGCGACGCTGGGCGTCGTTTTGCCTTCCTTTATCATTATTTATGTGATCGCCCG
>DGED01000059.1:3385-12773 GCA_002385755.1 Caryophanales bacterium UBA3935
TTGCTGTTCGCGGTGGTGTTAAAACTTGTAAACAACAACATCCTGGGCGGAGCTTATGACTTTAACAACATTGATTATATAGGCCTCGCGATAATGGTTTTGATGTTTTCGCTCAAGGCGATTTATAAAAAAATCAGCCCGGTATTCTTAATAATTATTTCCGCGTTGCTGGGATTAGTATTGTATCAGTTCTTCTAAAAAACAAGCGGTTTTACGCTTGTTTTTTTGTATAATTTTTCTTTGGCAGGCTAATAATAGAATAATCTTAGCACTTATCACTTGACAGTGCTAACGGAATGGTAGTATAATAGTATTGATATCATGTATTAAATATTAGGAGGTTAGTGAATGGCTGAAGTTAGAGAATTTAAAACCGAATCCAAACGGCTTTTGGATTTAATGATTAATTCGATTTACACGAACCGGGAGATTTTTCTCCGCGAACTAATATCAAACGCTTCGGACGCGATCGACCGCTATCATTACCTGTCGCTCTCCGACGAGCGCTTGCCGAAGACTCTTGATTATGAGATCTTCATCGCCATCGATAAGAAGAAAAGAACCTTAAGCATTACCGACAACGGCATCGGCATGACTTATGACGAGCTGATTGAGAGCCTGGGGACGATAGCGAAAAGCGGCTCGCTTGATTTTATGCAGAAACTGAAGAATAAAACCGACAAGGAGACGATCGAGATTATCGGCCAGTTCGGCGTCGGCTTTTATTCCGCTTTCATGGTCGCCAAAAAGGTCGAGGTAAGGACGAAGTCCCCGTTCAGCGAGGAAGGCTATATTTTCGCGTCCGCGGGCGCCGAAACATACGAGATCGAAAAAGCCGAGGCGCTTCCGACGGGGACGACGGTCACGCTTTATTTACGGAAGAACTCGAAGGAAGAAAATTACGACGAGTTTCTGGAAGAGTATAATATCAGGCGCCTCGTCAAGAAATATTCCGATTACATCCGCCACCCGATCCGGATGAAAGTGAAAAAGTCGGTCCCGAAGCTTGACGACGATGGCAAACCGACCGACAAATACGAGGAGATCGAGGAGATCGAGACCCTTAACTCGATGACGCCGATTTGGAAAAGAAGAAAATCGGACGTTACCGATGAGGAACTTAACGATTTTTATAAGCAAAAATACTTTGACGCGAGCGACCCGATCGCGACGATCTTCATCAATGTCGAGGGCGCCGTGAATTATACCGCGCTCGTTTATATCCCGAAAAAGCCGCCTTATGACTTGTATTCGGAACATTACGAAAAAGGCCTGCAGCTTTATTCCAAAGGCGTATTCATCATGGAGAAATGCAAAGAACTCGTTCCGGACTACTTGCGGTTTATCAAAGGACTCGTAGATTCCAGCGATTTCTCCCTAAACATCAGCCGCGAGATTCTCCAGCAAAGCCGGGAACTCGAGAAGATTGCGGAAAACGTGGAGAAGAAAATCGTCGGCCGTCTTAAGGATATGCTTAAAAACGACCGAGAAAAATACAAGGAGTTTTGGGAAGCTTACGGCGTGAACATAAAATTCGGTGTTTACGACCGTTTTGGGTTAAAGAAAGATTTGCTTAAGGATTTGTTGATTTTCCGTTCGGTTAACCAAGACGACTACATTACCTTGAAAGAATACGTCGACGCGATGCCGAAAGAACAGGAATATATTTATTACGCGTCCGGGAAAACAAAAGAACAAGTTTTATCCATGCCGCAAATGGATATCGTTAAGAAACAAGGCTATGATGTCTTGATTTTAACCGATGATATCGACGAGTTCGCGATGCAAATGCTCTTTGAGTATGAAAAGAAAAAAGTGAAATCGGTCAACCAGGGCGAGTTGGACCTGCTTTCCAAGGAAGACGAGAAAAAACTTGAGGAACTTGCCGAGGATAAAAAGTCGCTTTTGGAGAAAATGAAGGAGATTCTCAAAGATAAAGTAACCAACGTCGTTTTTTCAAAGCGGTTAACGGAATCGCCGGTCTGCCTGGTGAGCGAGGACGGAATATCGCTCGAGATGGAGAAAGTGATCGCCAACCTGCCCAGCCAGGATAAACCGAAGGCATCGAAGGTGCTTGAGATCAATCCCAAACACCCGCTGTTTACGGCGCTTGAAAACCTTTATAACGACAATGACCCGATGTTTGAAGAGTTCGCGGAACTCCTGTATTCCCAGGCTTTGTTAATCGAGGGGTTTCCGCTTAAAAACCCGGCGGAATTTTCTCGCAAGGTTAGCGAATTGATGATAAAAGCGGCGAAATATTAATAAAACCCCGCCAAAAGCGGGGTTTTTTGCTCTCAAACCTTTACACGCCAAATTAACGGTGGTATAATTTTATTGGATAATTTTACTTGGAGGTATTATGAATTTTGAAACTTTAATGTCTCTGGCGCCGCTTCCGGACCCGATGAAGACAAAAACGGCTCTTTTTATCGGCCCGCATCCCGACGATATAGAATACGGTTCCGGCGCGACCGCGAGAAAATTGGTCGATAGCGGCGCGGAAGTCCATTTTTTAATAGTCACGGACGGGGGCTCGGGATCGAGAGACCCGGAAATGACGGTTGAAAGATTAAAGGAAATCAGGCTGCGAGAAAGCAAGGACGCCGCCGCCTTTTTGGGCGTTCACTCCGTGGAGATCCTGCCTTTTCCCGACGGCGGTATCTATCAATTTCACGATATGGTGAAGGCGATTGCCGAAAAGATGTTAGCAATCCGTCCCGACGGAGTCTTTACAACCGACCCGCTTTTATCAACGGAAACCCATCCCGATCATCTGAATTGCGGAAGAGCGACGGGAGCCGCGCTCACGGTCGCCAAATTCCGCTTGTCCATGGAACGTTACGGAATCGAGGGCCAAGAACCGCTTGCGTCGGCCGTTAATCTCTTTTATTATTTCACTGACCGGCCTAACGTTATCGTGCCCGTTTCGAAAGCGGACATGGAGGCTAAGTTTAACGCGGTCTTAAGGCACGAAAGCCAAATAGACGAGACTTTCGAGAAAATAAAACTCTACTTTTACTACAAAGCCAACACTCTCGGACAGAAAATCGGCAGCCTATACGCCGAGGGGTTTTACGGTCTATCCCCGGAACATCAACATTGTTTCATGGAGAATCTATCAAAACACTAGTTGCCTAAAGGCAACTTTTTTTATAACTTGATAATCGGCATGTTTCCGTTATATAATATATTCGGTTTCGGAGGTTATGATATGTTTCGCAGCACGCGCCAAAACCGCCCCGCAAGCGGAGAGCGGGCAATCGTCGAGGGGATGGACGGAGACGGCGGTTTGTTCGTTCCGAAAGTCCTTCCCGCCTTGTCTTTAGACGAGCTTTATTCCCTGGATTACCGGGGTCTTTCGTCCCGAATCCTGGGAGCGTATTTCCCCGGGTTTGCCGAGGAGAAAATAAAAAGGATTGTTTCCGAGGCCTATGACGATAGGTTTGCCGTTCCCGAGGTCGTCAACCTGCGGGAAGCCGGGGGCGTTTATTTCCTCGAACTCTTTCACGGGCCCACGCTGGCGTTTAAGGATATCGCCCTTTCCGTTTTGCCAAGCCTGTATATGGAAAGCAAGAAAAAGATGGGAAGCGATAAAGGAACGCTCTTTCTGACGGCAACTTCGGGGGACACCGGGAGCGCCGCCCTGGCCGCTTTTTCCGGCATGCCCGAGGTCGCATCCGTCGTTTTGTACCCGGAAAACGGGGTCGGGAGCATCCAGGAATGCCAGATGCTCCGTTATTCCGAGGGGCGATCCTTGGCGGTCGCCTATGACGGGGATTTTGACGCAATCCAGGGTTTCGTCAAGCGAGTAATGACCGATAAGGATATATTGGGCCGGGATATTGATCTCGCTTCGGCCAATTCGATAAATATCGGCCGGCTTATCCCGCAGGTCGCGTATTATTTTTATGCCTACGCGCGGCTTGTTTCGGACGGGGCGATAAAGGCGGGGGAAAAAATCAACTTCGTAGTCCCGACCGGCAATTTCGGGAATGTCTTCGCCGGCTACTTCGCCAGGCGGATGGGACTCCCGGTCGGACGATTAATTTGCGCTTTAAACCGCAACCGGTCCCTGGGAAAGTTATTCAAGACCGGGCGTTTCCGCCGCCGGAAGCGGCTTATTAAAACAATAACGCCGGCCATGGATATCCTTGTTCCGTCAAATTTGGAGCGGCTTTTGTATTACGCGGCGGGGGAAGAGAGCGAGGCTGTTTTGGAGTTGACGCGGTCGCTCAGGACGAGGGGCGCTTTCCGGATTCCGGGTCCGGCGCTTGCCGGGATGAACGGATTCGCTTCCTATTGGGCGAGCGAGAAGGACACGCTTTCCGCCATAAACTACGTTTACTCTCGTCACGGTTATTTGATTGACCCGCACACGGCCGTCGGGTATCACGCGTACTTACAATACAAGTCGCGCGCGCGTGATAAAACAAAAACCGTTATTCTCGCCACCGCTCATCCGTTTAAATTTCCCGCGACAGTTTTGAAGGCCTTGGGGAAAGATTGCGATGATGAATTTTTGGGGCTAGAGGTCTTAAGCGGGATAACCGGGATTGAAACGTCCGCTTCCTTAACCGGTTTGGAAAAATACCGGGCAAGGAAGAGCGTTTGGACCGCGGACTCGGCCGAAAGCAAATTGAAAGCGAGGTTGAAAGCATGCGGATTACGGTAACGGTGCCCGCTACAAGCGGAAATGTCGGCCCCGGCTTTGACGCCATGGGTTTGGCTTTGGCGCTTTATAATCAGTTTGAGTTCGAGCCGGCGGAGCGGTGGGAGTTCGTCGGGTTTTCGGAAAAGTACCGGACGGAAGACAATATGGTGGTTCGGGCGTTTAAAAAAACGTTCGAGGCCGCTAATGTCCCGCCGCGACCTTTCCGCGTCGCCTTGACTCAATGCATTCCAATTGCCCGGGGATTGGGGAGCAGCGCTTCCTGTATCGTGGCCGGCGTCACGGCCGCGAATTATTATCTAGAAGGTCGTTTGAGCGCGAGAGAACTTTTAAACATCGCGGCGGAAATCGAGGGGCACCCCGATAACGTCGCGGCAGCTTTTCACGGGTCGCTGATTTGCGCTTATGAGCAAAATAACGATTTTTATTATGTTAAATACCCGGTTTGCGAAAGTCTCCTTTTTACCGTCGCGATTCCGAATTTCACACTTCCGACCGCGAAGGCTCGCGCGGCGTTGCCGGACGCGCTTTCCTACGATAAGATAACTTATTCCTTGGCGCGGGCGATAAACATTCCCGACGCCATGGGAAGAGGCGAGATCGACAAATTATTCTTTTTGCTTGATGACCGCCTGCACCAACCGTACCGGTTGGCTTTGATTAGCGAAAGTCAGAAGTTCCGGAGTTTTTCCCGGAAACATAAAATCCCGTTTTGGGTAAGCGGCGGCGGTCCCGCGCTCGTTTTTGTTTCCAAGCAAAATATTGACTATATGCTTCAACATATCCAGCTTGATTTCCGCTGGCAATTCATCACTTTAAAAGTCGACCGGGATGGAACGAGAGTGAGGGAAAAACGGTGAGCAAGAGTATAAGCGCCGCGTTGCTCGGGCTGGGAACCGTCGGTTACGGCGTTCGCCGGCTTTTGGAAGAAAACCGGGGCATAAACATCGAAATAAAAAAGATATTGGTCCGCCAACCGGAAAAACACGGCGATATCGATCCCGGGTTGCTTACGACCGATCTTGACGGGATTATTTCGGACCCGGGAATCGAGCTGGTTATCGAGGCGATGGGCGCCGGCGCGTTCGGCTACGCGGCGATAAGGCGCTCCCTGGTAAGCGGTAAATCGGTGATTACCGCGGACAAGGAAATCGTCGCCCGGCATTTGCCGGAGCTTTCGACGCTCGCGGAAGCGCGGGACGCGCGTTTCTATTTCGAGGCGGCCGCGGGCGGCGCCGTCCCGGTTATCAGGAATTTGCTTGCGATCAGAAAATATGACCGGGTTGAAAGCGTTGCGGGGATTGTTAACGGCACCGCGAATTATATTCTGACCCAAATGTTCCGCCGGGATATTGATTTTGCTTCCGCTTTAGCCGCGGCTCGGGAAGCGGGGTTCGCGGAGGCGGACCCTGAAGATGATGTCAGCGGTATTGACAGCGCGAGAAAAATCGCGATCTTAGCGGCGCTCGCTTACGACGTCTTTGTTCCATCCGAGCATATCTATCGTTACGGCATCGCGAATATAACCAAAGAGGATATCGCCTTTATTAAAAGCATCGGCCGCGTCGTGAAATTAATCGCTTTCGCGCGGCGCCGCGGGGAAACAATCGAAATCGGCGTCGAGCCGACGCTGGTTCATGGCGACGGCGTTTTCGCCGGCGTCGAGGACGAGGATAACGCGATCTTTATCGAGGGAAAGGCGTCGGGCAATCTCGGATTCTCCGGCAAAGGCGCCGGCCGCTACCCGACGGCCGCGGCCGTTCTTTCCGACTGTCTCGCCTACCGCGAGGGGGTCAAGTCTTTCGTGTTTCGGGAAGACGACGGGATTTCCTTCGCGTCGCCGGAACGCGGCCAATATTATCTGCGCGTCGCCGACCCGGCGGCGATTCCCAATTTTCTTATTTCCATGCGCCGGGGGAATCACATCATCACCGGGGAGATTGACTGGAGGATTCTCGCCAGATTGGCGGATAATGTGGCGTTTTGCGGAAAAATCATGAATATTTGATTAAATGCTTGTATTTAAACCCGGGGTAAAGTATAATAATATCGAATGTGTAGACAAGGAAAGAGAGTATGAAACTTAACATTAAACAAGTTTTTTATATCGGTTTAGCGTTTTTCGTTATTAGCATGTTCGGAAGTCTTTACGACGCGATTATCGGCAAAATGGCGATTAATTCATACGGCCTGGGTCATTTTTGGTCCGGGGTGTTACTCGCGCTGGATAATATTTTAGCCCTCTTTTTGATACCGTTGTTCGGGTCGCTTTCCGACAAAACAAAAACGAAACACGGGAGAAGGACCCCGTATATTTTTTGGGGCATTATCCTGTCGGCGGTTTTGATTCCCGCCATCGCGATGTTTGACGCCAACCAGCAAAAAAAGGTTCAGGAAGCCGAAATCCCGATTGTCGAAACGATCGAAGAAACCGAGGACGGCAAGTATTTGTTTAACGGCGAGGTTTACGAGAAAGAAAAAGACGCCCTTAAAGCCCAACAGGCGCTGGTTTTTGAAGTAACAAAAGGGAATATGACAAATTTCATTTGTTTTCTTCTCGTAATCTTTCTAGTCCTTACCGTCATGGCGGCTTATCGAAGTCCGGCCGTGGCGCTAATGCCGGACGTGACGCTAAAACCGCTTCGGAGCAAGGCGAACGCGATTATAAATTTGATGGGCTCGATTGGCGGCGCGTTGTTTCTGGTTATGTCTCACTTCCTGGCGCGGGACTATAAAAGCTACGTGACGTTGTTCCTTATCGTTTCGGGGATAATGATCGCATGCTTGCTGATATTCTTGTGGAAAGTGAAGGAGCCGCTCCTGGTGGAGAAAGTAAACAAGGAAAAACAGTTATACGGGTTCGCCGAGGAAGAAGAGGGGGAAACCCCGGGAGAAGAAGCGCCGATGCCGGCCGATGTCAGGAGAAGTTTCTTCCTGATTCTGGCCTCGATCGTGTTTTGGTTTATGGCGTATAACGCGGCGATATCAAAGTTTTCCGTCTACGCCCAGCAGGTTCTTGACCTTCATTTCGCAATGGCTTTGCTGATCGCCCACGGCGTCGCGATGATCGCGTTTTTGCCGATTGGGATTCTTTCCAGCAAAATCGGCCGGAAAAAAATGATAATTATCGGCATCATTATCCTGGCCGTCGCTTTCACCTTGGGTATCATCGCCAATAAATCAACAAAATTCCTTATATACGTGACGCTCTCGCTCGCCGGCATCGGCTGGGCGACGATAAACGTCAATTCTTATCCGATGATCGTGGAAATGTCGAAGGGAAGCAATGTCGGAAAATACACCGGCTTCTATTACACCGCTTCGATGTCGGCGCAAATCGTGACGCCGATTATCTCCGGTTATTTGATGGAAAACGTTAATTTGCGCACGCTCTTCCCCTACTCGCTTTTCTTCACGTTGCTTGCGCTCGTGACGATGATGTTTGTGAAACATGGCGACGCGAAAAAAATCGAGCAAGCATAACGGAAGAAAAAACTTACCGACTCCGTCGGTAAGATTTTTCACGGGCATATTTATATAACGCAAAGGATGAGGCTTTATGGATAAGACCAATTACACGATGATGTGCGATTTTTACGAACTAACGATGGCGAACGGTTATTTGGAAGCGGGCGCGGGGGAGACGATAGCTTATTTTGACGTTTTCTTCCGCACTATTCCCGACCAGGGCGGATTCGCCATTGCCTGCGGTCTCGAAGAAATCGTTCGCTATATCGAAAACCTTCGCTTTACCGGCGAGGATATCGAATATTTACGTTCTAAAAATATATTTCCCGAAAAATTTCTCGATTACTTGAAAAACTTTAAATTCACCGGCGATATTTACGCCGTTCCCGAGGGTACCGTTGTCTTTCCCAACGAGCCGGTTTTAATCGTTCGCGCTCCGGCTGCCCAAGCCCAGTTTATCGAGACATTTGTTCTCACCGTCGTCAACCACCAGTCGCTCATCGCGACCAAGGCGCAACGTATTGTCCGGGCGGCTGAAGGGAGACCGGTTTTCGAGTTCGGAGCCCGCAGGGCTCACGGGGCGGAGTCGGCCACGCTGGGGGCGCGGGCCGCTTACATCGCCGGTTGCGCCGGGACGTCCTGCACGCTTACCGACAAATTGTTCGGCGTTCCCGCCGCCGGCACCATGGCTCATTCCTGGGTGCAAATATTTGATAGCGAGTACGAGGCTTTCAGGAAATATTGCGAGACATATCCCGATAACGCTTTGCTTTTGGTTGATACTTATGATACCTTAAAAAGCGGGATACCAAACGCGATTAAAGCGTTTAACGAGGTCTTAAAACCGCTCGGAAAGCGACCGAAAGGCGTCCGCCTTGATTCCGGAGACATCGCTTATCAGTCGAAGAAAGCCCGCGAGATGTTGGATAAGGCGGGATATCCTGACTGCAAGATATTCGCCTCGAGTTCCCTTGACGAATATTTGATTCGCGACCTGCTATATCAGGGCGCGAAAATTGACGCTTTTGGCGTCGGCGAGAGACTGATCACCTCGAAAAGCAGTCCCGTCTTTGACGGCGTCTATAAGCTTTGCGCGGTGGAGATTGACGGAACCATCGTCCCGAGAATCAAAATCAGCGAAAATGTGGAAAAGATTACGATCCCGCATTTTAAAAGGGTATACCGTTTATATGACAAAGAGAACCGCAAGGCGATCGCGGACTTGATTACGATCCACGACGAGTATGT
>DGED01000059.1:12958-17255 GCA_002385755.1 Caryophanales bacterium UBA3935
ATCAAGAGGGAATTGCTCGTCCCGGTTTTTCTCAACGGCAAACGGGTCTACGAATTACCCTCGCTTGATGATATCCGCGATTACTGCCGCCGGGAAGTAGACTCGTTATGGGACGAAGTCACGAGGTTTGAAAACCCGCATCGTTATTACGTCGACTTATCGCAGAAACTTTGGGATCTGAAACAAGAGATGTTAAGGAAGAATAAAATATATAACAATAAAAAGAAACCGTAAACGGGTTTTGCCCGTTTACGGCTTTTTTTTACGCGAATACATCGCGGCGGATAACGGTCTGTTTTTCGTCCGGACCGACGGAAAAGATGACGATATCCAGCCCGGTAAGTTCCTCGATCCTTTTCAGATAGTTTTGCGCGGCCAAAGGCAGCTCGGAAAATTTCTTAACCTCGGTAATGTCTTCATCCCATCCCGGGAGTTCTTCGTATATCGGTTTGCATTTGTTATAGTCGCTTAAAGAAGCGGGCACCGTTTTGATGATTTTGCCGTCCAGATCATAAGCGGTGCAGATTTTCAAGGACTTAAGGCCGCTTAAGACGTCAAGGAGCATAATAGCGATCCCGGTAAGCCCGTTGATCATTTTACTGTAGTTGAGAATGACGGCGTCGAACCAGCCGATGCGCCGCGGCCGGCGCGTCGTCGTTCCGTATTCGTTCCCGGCTTCGCGGATATAATGCGCGGTTTCGTCAAACAATTCGGTCGGGAAAGTGCCGCATCCCACTCTCGTGGTGTATGCCTTCACGACGCCGATAATCTCGTTGATTTTCGTCGGACCGATTCCCGTTCCGCTGCATACGCCGCCGGCCGAGGAATTGGATGACGTGACGTAAGGGTAGGAACCGAAATCCACGTCAAGAAGCGCTCCCTGCGCGCCCTCGAACAAAATATTTTTGCCGGAGGAATAGGCCTCGTTTAAAAAACTAACCGAGTCGATCACATAAGGCTTGATTTTCTCTCTCACGGGAAGATAATCGCGGTATATTTCCCCCGCGTCAAGGGGGGGCATTTTTTCTCTCGCGAGCACCGCGTTCTTTTCAGCGACCGCCTTTTCCAAAAGCGCCCGGAAATCGTCGCCTAAAAATTCGGAAACGCGAATCCCGCGGCGCGAGGTTTTATCGGTATAGGCGGGCCCGATGCCCCTTTGCGTGGTGCCGATATTTTCTTTTCCCAGTTTGCTTTCGGAGATTTTGTCAAGAAGCATATGATAATCAAAAAGCACGTGCGCCCGGTCGCTGATAAAGACGTTGTTACAGGGGACGCCGCGCGCCTTTAAGTTATCGGCTTCCTCCAAAAACCTTTTTACGTTAATCACCATGCCGTTGCCGAGAATATTGACCGCATTCGGATTGAATACTCCCGACGGGATTAGGTGCAGCTTATGGGTCGCGCCGCCGAAGCAGATGGTATGCCCGGCGTTATCGCCGCCCTGGTATCTGACAACGACGTCGGCTTTGGAACTTAAATGATGGGTAATTTTCCCCTTTCCCTCGTCCCCCCACTGGGTTCCGACAACAATGACGGTTTTACTCACTTTTCATCCTCCAATTTCAATCTTTGATAAATTTTATCGATATTGCGCAAATAATAGTCAAGATTGAATCGCGCTTTTATTTCTTCCGGCTCGAAACGCTTGACGAGATCCGACTCCAGGAGCAACTCAAGAAAGTCAATGTTTTCCGCGTACGCCCTAAGGGCGATTTTTTGAATGAAATCGTAACTTTCCTCGCGGGAAAACCCCTTCTCAATCATCATCGAAACGACGCTTCCGGAAAAAATAACGCCGTTTGTAAGCTTGATGTTTTTCATCATTTGTTCCGGATAGACGAGCAAGTTATCAAGCACGCCCGCGTACCTTCTGAGCATATAATGGATTAACGACGACGCGTCGGGAATGGCGATTCTTTCGACCGATGAATGGGAAATATCCCTTTCATGCCAGAGAGCGTTACACTCGTAAGCGGCGAAGAGATAACCGCGGATGACGCGGCTTAAGCCGCAGATGTTCTCGCTCGCGATCGGGTTGCGCTTGTGCGGCATCGCGCTCGAACCTTTTTGCGCGGGAGCAAAATATTCTTCCGCCTCCCGGATTTCCGTCCGGCTTAAATGACGGACCTCCGTCGCGATTTTCTCCAAAAGGCCCGCGATTAAAGCAAGCGAATGGAGATAATTAATATGCAGGTCGCGGGAGAGAACCTGGGTGGATATCCGGGCGTAGCCGATTCCCAAGTCGGCGCACACCGTTTTTTCAATTTCGGGATCGATGTTTGCGAAATTGCCGACGGCGCCGCTTAATTTGCCTCTTTCGACTTCCAAACGCGCTTCCCGGAAGCGCCTGAGGTCGCGAAGAGCCTCGTCATACCATAGCGCCCATTTCAGGCCGAAGGAAGTTACCTCGGCATGAATCCCGTGCGTCCGGCCAATGCAGGGAGTATTTTTGTAGGCAAGGGCTTTTTTTTTCAAAATATTAATAAGCCGCCATAATTCTTTCTCGATTAAAATATTCGCCTCTTTAAGCATCAAGGCGTTCGCCGTGTCGACGACGTCGGTCGAGGTCAAACCGTAATGAAACCAGCGTCCTTCAGCTCCCAGGTTCTCGCCGACAGCCCGGGTAAAAGCGATGACGTCATGCCGGGTTTCGGCTTCGAGCTCATCGATTCTTTTCGCGTCGATCTTGGCGCGTTTTTCGATTTTAAGATAATCATCTTTCGGAATAATTCCTTTTTCCGCGTAAGCTTTTAAAACCGCAAGCTCAACCTTTAACCAGACGCGGTATTTATTTTCGTTATTCCAGATTTTTTTCATTTCTTCGGTCGCGTAACGGTCTATCATAAAATCACCGTCTTTATTTTAACATAACACCCGTAATAAATAAAGAAAATTCTTGCTTTTAAAACCGCGTTAATATACAATTAAAAGTAGCGAGAATTAATTAATTAAATCTAAACGCGCAAGCAATATGATTGCATTTTTATTCAAAAAAACATAAAATAAAGGCGGTGTTTGATATTGGATAAGAATAAAATCCCGGGACGAAGACCATTCGTTGTGATTTTGATTGTTTCAATGTTAATCATGGGGTTCATTGCTTATATGATAATTAGTTTCACTACCGACCCCCATAACACGATAAAGGTCGCGTTTCCGATTACCGGCGTCTTCGCCTTCATAATCATTACAACCATTATCGTTACTTTCCTCCGCGCCAGCAAAAACATGTCCGAGATAAATGACAAAAGTCGCCAGTATTTATCTTCTTTTATATCGGAAAAGAAAACTTGCCCGGACTGCCGCGGGGAAAACCCGTCCGACGCCAAGTATTGCAATCGGTGCGGCGCCAAACTTGTGCGGGAATGCCAGTATTGCGATCAGGAAAATAAAAGCGAAGCCGAGTATTGTTCAAAATGTGGCGCGAAGCTAATTTAGCGGTCGCGGTAAGAGACGACGGTAACGCTTTATGTTAGTGTTAATCGGGCCAAGCGCCAGCGGTAAGACGGAAATAGCGAAAATATTGATCCGGGATTTCGGAATGAGAAAACTCGTGACCTATACGACCCGAGCCATGAGGCCGGGGGAGAAAAACGGCATCGATTATAATTTCGTAACCGTGGACGAATTCAAGACGTTGGAAACTGCGGGGGAGTTTGTGGAGACGACCCTTTACAACGGAAATTATTACGGAACCCGAAAAAAAGACGTCGACCTTAACAAAGTCGTTGTTTTGGATCCAAGCGGGTTAAACAGGTTGTGCGATATGTTTGGCGAGGCAATCGTTACCGTCTTGCTTGAAACCGCGGAGGAAACGCGTATCGAGCGGATGCGCAAGCGCGGCGACCGCGCGGATGATATCGAAAAAAGAATCGCCGGCGACGCCGTCGTTTTTAACCGAGACAACATCAAAAGAATTGATCGCGTCGTGGAAAACGACAAGGCCGAGCTTGAACGATTGGCCGTCGATATTTATCGCTTTTATCGCGAGAAAATTCAAAAAAACCACGGAGAATAAAATGAAAAAACTAATAAAAGGTTTATTAATCTTTATCATAACCATCGTTCTTATCGTCGGCATTCCTTTGGGGATCCTCTATTTTATGGTGGCGGATTCGAAGGACAACGCCCCAACGTCTCTTTATCAAGACAGCGTCGTTCTTGACCGGGAGATCGCCGATTTAATCAATCACGCCCTCAGCGACAACGAAAACTATGATTTCACCTTATCCGAGGATGATATCAACATTTTGATTTTCGCGCTTATTCGCGACTCGCTTAACAAGGATTATTATAA
>DGED01000059.1:17443-24408 GCA_002385755.1 Caryophanales bacterium UBA3935
AGAAGGGATTCCCGTTATCGGCGGAAGGAAAGCGTATTTCAAACATCTTTACGCGGAGATATCCGGAAAGGAAATGACGTTTTACGCGACCCTTGATATTTTGGGAATGATAAAAACCCGCCTGAAACTCGGCTTTGAAGTCGGCGAAAAAGACGGCGTTTACACAGTTAAAGTGCACAAGATGGGATTGGGAAAGATTAACCTCGCCAAAGGTCTCGGAAAAAAAATCCGCGACCCGATTTTCTCCTCCTTGGGCATTACCGAAAACGAGATTAATTCTAAACTTGAGAAAAAAAACCTGCCGATAACTTTTTCCGCCGATGATTTCGCTTTTACTTTTGATAGGAAGGATTTAGGCGCGATTATCGCGGGGCTTTTGCTTCCGGACGAAGATAAGCCGGAAAACACGATTATCAAGGAATTGTTCGCTTTGCTTACGACACCCGATGAGGGCGGGCTTTCGTTTGGGTTTTACGATGACCCGGAAGAGCGGTTCGGGATGCGACTTGACATGAAGCCGTTCGCGGGAGACGAGGAAACGTATGACGCCTCTTTAAACGCGATTAAGGTCCCGTTTGACGTCGACGCCTTTATTAAGAATAAAACCCAGACTTTCTTGCTCGCGAACTTGACGGGCGGAGACATGAAAGTGGTTTTTACCGTCGACGAGTTTAACCGCCTGCTTTACGATAAAACCAACGGGTATGAAAACTTTAAGTACGAGATACCTTTCGCCGAGGGCGAGGCCAATTTTTCGCTCGCGGTCAAGGGCATCGCGGTCGAAATTCCCTCCTCCGACCAGATTAAGTTTAACTTTTTGGTCGATATCAACGGCCTGAAATCAATTATGGTTTTAAGCGGCGGAATCGAGCCCAACAAGACGGAGGACGAGATAACGATATACCTGAACGAGACGGTCACAATCGGCGAGGTCGAGACTTCCGCCGCGTTTCTTTTTGATATTATCGGCGATAATGTCGAAAGTTTTGAATTAATGGAGTATCGTCCCCAGGATCGGGCTTTCTTAATCACCGTCCAGGCGTTTAACTCCTTTATGAGCGTCGGCGGCGAATCAACCCCGCTTGAAGCGGAACGCATCCGTTTCGGGACTAATGTGCTGGAAGTGTTCGTAAAGGTCGATGATCCCTCCCTGCAGGAAACTATTGAGAACGTAACCGGGATGATAAACGACCTTTTAAGCGGCGTTTTTTTGGATCCCGACGCCTTTACGGGTCAGGAAGAAGAAATTGAAGAGCTAAACGCTATTTTGGATGATATCAACGACATATTAAACAATCCGGAAGAAGAGCTTGACGAAGAGGATGTCGACCAGTTGATCGAGATAATCAATCAATTGGACGAGGAAAACCAGCAGGAGCTCTACAACCAGATTGAAGACGCGCTCTTGGATAACGAAGACTTGCTTGAATTATATGATTTGCTTTTCGGCAATTAATCTGGTTGCTAAGCCGTAAGACGTTAGCCGTTTTATGGCTTTTTTCATATTTAGGTATAAAATCCTTGCTTTTACGGCGTTTATAATATAAAATATATAAAAACGTCTAATTTTATTATTATAAATAGAAAGGAGTTACGGTAATATAAACTTTCGGTTTATATTACGCGACGCGAATGGAAAACAAGATTTTGGTTGAAACCTCAGCCCGGCACGTCCACGTTACCGACGCCGATTTGGAAATTTTGTTCGGCAAGGGCGCGAAGTTAACGTTTAAAAGAGCGCTATCCCAGCCCGGCCAATTTGCGGCGGAAGAAAGAGTGACTTTAGTCGGACCGAAAAGAAGTATTCCCAACGTTATTATCTTAGGCCCGACGCGAAAACAGACCCAAGTTGAAATATCGGCGACCGACGCCCGGAATCTCGGCGTCGAGGCCGTGATCAAGGAATCGGGAAATCTGAAAGATACTCCCGGTATTAAAATCGTCGGCCCGGCCGGCGAGATTGATTTGACCGAAGGGGTTATTGTCGCTAAGCGGCATATTCACGCCAACCCTCAAGAGGCCGAACAATTTCATATTAGCGACGGCGAAGTCGTGAGCGTCCAGGTCATTAATGATACCCGTTCGATAACATATCACGATGTCGTTGTCCGCGTCCGCGACGATTTTTCCGCGGCGATGCATATCGATACGGATGAGGCAAACGCCGGCTGCATCGAACCCGGAACATACGGAAGAATAATGAAATAAACACAAAAAAGGCGTGTCACGCCTTTTTTCATCAGAGGTGATACTATGAAAAAAACAATATTGGCGGAAGCGCGGGAAGTTTTCGGTTTCGGCGAAGACGCCATACTTGGTTATTCGTCGGGGCGCGTTAATTTGATAGGAGAGCACATTGACTACAACGGCGGTCATGTATTGCCATGCCCGCTTGATATCGGGCTTTACGGCGTTATCGCCGGTCGCGATGATGATTTGATTCGCTGTTTCTCCGGCAATTACCCCGAGGCGGGGATTATCGCGTCCTCGCTTGCCGATCTTTCTTACCGAAAGGAAGACGGCTGGGCGAATTACGCGAAAGGGATGGCGCGGGAAATGAAACCTCCGCGCGGTTTTGATATTTACGTAAAAGGGAACATTCCGTCGGGAGCCGGGCTTTCATCAAGCGCCGCTCTCGAAATTCTCGTGGGGATTCTCCTTAACGCTCTTTTCCGGATGGATTATTCGCGTCTTGAATTGGTTAAATTTGCGAAAAAAACGGAAAACGAGTATATCGGCGTTCAAAGCGGCATTATGGACCAGTTCGTAATCGCGATGACCGAAAGAGGCGCGGCGATGCTTCTAAATACCGCGACGCTTTCTTACCGGTTAATCGACGCAGATTTCGGCGATTACGAGCTCGTTATCGGCAACACCGGGAAATCGCGAGAACTTCAGTCTTCAAAATATAACGAGAGGCGCGAGGAATGCCGGCGCGGGCTTAAGATCCTGCGGGAAAAATACCGGATCGATCATCTTTGCGAGCTTACATCCGGGCAATTAAGCGAGAGCGCCGGATTGTTTGCCGAGAAAAAGATATTCAGGCGAATCCGTCACGTCGTTTCCGAAAACGAAAGGACGCTTGAAGCCGTTCGGGCGCTTGAGAGTAAGAATATCAAGTTATTCGGGGAACTGCTTAACGAGTCGCATCTTTCGCTGCGCGACGATTTCGAGGTCACCGGGAAGGAACTCGATACGCTCGTTTCCCTGTCACAAAAACACGGCGCGATCGGCGCCCGGATGACGGGGGCGGGGTTCGGCGGCTGTATGCTCGCCTTGATTCCCCGCGCGCATCTTACCGCCGCGACCATGGCTATCGGCCGCGATTATGAAGCGGCTATCGGCTGGGCGCCGGAATTTTATCGAGTAAATATCAGAAAAGGTGCCGAAATAATATGAAACTGCAAGAATTAATCAACGAGTTGCTCGATTACGGGTTATGTAAAAACATTCTCGACGCGCGCGACCTTGTCTATTCCGCAAACCTTCTTATCGATATTTTCGGCGAGAAAGAATTCAAGAGGGAGCCGACCGTTCCCAGGGCCGTTGACGAAATCCTTGAGGATTTAGCCCGCGTCGCTTTCGAACGGCGTATCATTGATTCGGACGACTACGTCACCTTTGACAATTTTAAGGCAAAGGTAGTCGACGCGATAATTGATCGGCCGGGCGCGGTCATCGATAAATTCTACCGTTTGTACAAGGAGTCGCCGCGCGCCGCGACTGATTACTTGTACCGGCTTTCCCAAGACGTCAATTACATCCAGACTCGCCGGATAAAACAGAACATAATCTGGCGTCATAAAACCGAATATGGCGAAATCGAACTGACCGTTAATATTTCCAAACCGGAAAAAGACCCGCGCCTGATCGCTCTCCAGAGGCTTCAGCCGGCGGCCGGATACCCGAATTGCCGTTTATGTAAGGAAAACGAAGGTTACCGGGGGCATTTAAACTATGACAGTCGCAGCAACATGAGGATTATCCCGATCGAACTCGTCGGAGAAAAGTGGTATTTTCAATACTCCCCGTACTCGTATTTCGCCGAGCATTCGATTGTTTTGAACGAGCGTCATGTGCCGATGGTCGTAAACGGCGGCACCTTCCGGAAACTCTTGGCTTTTCTCGATCTGTTCCCGGAATACTTTGTCGGTTCGAACGCCGGTTTGCCGATTGTCGGCGGATCGATCCTTAACCACGAGCATTACCAGGCGGGCAGATACGTCTTCCCGATAGAAAACGCCAAAGAAATCCCCGTCGGCGAGACGGGCGGCGTCGCCGTGAGCCGGCTTATATGGCCGCTTTCCACGATTCGGGTTAGAGCGGCGGAAAAAGAATCGCTGGTTGCTTTTGCTGAGAAGGTGCTTGAGCGCTGGGCGAACTACGAGAATCCAGCCCTTTCACTATATAATTCTCCAGAGAATATTCACCACACCTTGACGCCGATTGCCCGCCGCGATCGTGGAGGGTATGTTTTCGACTTGATTCTCCGCTCAAATTACGCGAATGCCTCCTATCCCGACGGCGTTTTCCACCCCCATCCGGAACTTCATCACATTAAGAAAGAAAACATCGGCTTAATCGAAGCGATGGGGATGGGGATTCTTCCCGGCCGGCTAAAGAAGGAATTCGAGTTAATCGGTCGCTACCTTGAAGGCGAAGAAGGCCTTGCGGCGGAACCCTGCCTGGAAAAACATCTTCACTGGATGGAAAGGATCAAGCCCATGTACAAGCAGGGCATGGACGCCAACTTATTCATCAGCGAGGAAGCGGGTAAAGTCTTTTCCGAGGTCCTCAAGGCCGCCGGCGTATTCAAGATGGACGCGGCAGGGGAAGCGGCGTTCGAGGAGTTTGCTAGTGATTTGTTACGATAAGAACGATTGGGAACGCGGAACTTCCGCGTTCCCTTTTTACGGCTCTGTCAAAAATTCTTTTGATAACTAAACATGTTACTGCCGCTCCTCAATTTTCTGCAATTTTCATAGTAATTAGCGATTACGAAAGGTCTTTATTCTAAAATTTTGTCACTTGACAAAAATGAAAAAAAGTGTATAATATAATAGCTGGATATGCATGCACCTTTAGCTCAGTTGGTAGAGCAATTGACTCTTAATCAATGGGTCCGGGGTTCGAGTCCCCGAAGGTGTACCATTTTTTTTGTTATAAGATGTCACGATATTTTTTTATAAATGCCGTTGAAAAACCTTAATAAAAATGATATTATATTAAGGCGACGCTTCGGCAGCAAATACGCGCCTATAGTAAAATGGATATTATGAGGGACTCCGAAGCCCTAGTTGCAGGTTCGATTCCTGCTAGGCGCGCCATTGAAAATTGAGCGGGCATGGCGGAATTGGTAGACGCGCCAGTTTCAGGAGCTGGTAGTGAATAACTGTGAGAGTTCAAGTCTCTCTGCCCGCACCATTATACATTGCCGGGATGTAGCTCAGCTTGGTTAGAGCGTTTGCTTCGGGAGCAAAAGGCCGTGCGTTCAAATCGCATCATCCCGACCATTTTTTCTGCAAATCATGACCACGAAAAGGCGAGCACAATTAAAATATAAAAAAATTACAAAAATGCTTGACATTTATTTTTCGTGTGATATAATATGAAAAAAGTAAATATTAATGAAAAAGCCAAACCTAAAGTGATTTAGGGACGGAAAGCTATAGGGCCTTCAAGGGATTGAAGGCAGCCAGTTGCCATTATTTCTTTTGATTTGAAATAATGGTTTTTTTATTTACTAGAGACTAACTGACGATATTACCATCGGTGAAGGCGTGACCTTATCTATTAATAAGGTAGTTTATTTGGAAGGAACCCTGGTTCCCGAGGAAGCAGTTTTAAAAGCAGGCGACGTAACCGAAGTTGTTTATAAGTATACGGTGTCCCTTGATAAAGATGATAAAGAGATTTTGGAACCATTGAATCTTGTCGTTGAGTGCACGAATAAGGCTATTGACAACAACGAAGCCTTAGGCGACTTCTTTAACGTCACGATTACCCCCGATTCAACGACTATTCAAAATAGTTCGGTAGAGGTTACGGTTAAAGTAACGTTAAACGCGCCGACAACCAAAGCCGAATATGATCAAATCGCAGGCAAGCCATTGTCCTTTACGTTAAACTTCACGGCATCAAAACAAGAATAAATTGTTAAAATCGGAAAATCTCACACCAATATATACCGCGAATATCTACGGTAATGTATTGTTTTGTCCTCAAAAAAAAGTCAAATTCTGCTCCAATTTGACTTTTTTTAAAATTATAATTACAAATAAGTTGCAAAAACGAGCGATTTATTATAATATATTATTGGAGCAGCATTTGATTATTGTGAGGACATAACAATGATTCGTAAAACGACTTTGCCGTTAGTTTTCGGCTTGGTATTTTTACTTTTAACCATTACGGTTACTACCTACAGTTTTTGGGATAAACTAACCGCCGCCGACGAGGATAAGGCGATCGTTCTCGGATCCGGGATCGATTTAATTGTCGAGAAGGTGGAGTTAACGCCGCCCGCGGGTAAATACCTGGTGCCCAAGGGCGCCGTGAAAGGCGTTAATGACGTTGACGAGATTGTTTTGAATTACGACGTCCAGTTGTCGGAAAAGGCGCTTAACGATTTACATTTGGTAATTAAGGCGGAAAACGTGACGATTGGCGGCAGTTCTCAATATGCTTATCTCGTGAACATTGAAATTGAGAAAGAACGAGAAGTCGTGAATAACGACAAGGTGGCCGTAGTGGTAAAAGTCTTCTTAAACAACCCGGATGACGAATCCGTCTATCAGGAGGTAAAAGGGAAGGCGATTAAGTTTGAGTTGCATTTTACCGCTCAACAATAATAAGGACATTGGAAAATGGAGGATAGAAAAAAGAAGAGGAAAATATTTACGGTAATAATCAACGTCATATCTTATATATTGTTATTGATTCTTTGTATATGTCAACATAAAATT
>DGED01000020.1:0-6904 GCA_002385755.1 Caryophanales bacterium UBA3935
GCGCCTACTTGCGATAGCAGCGCGCTAACGGCGAACAAGATCAAAGCCGCGAACGACAATAATCCCAATGTGTTGAGAGTATTTTTCTTCATAACTTTTATCCTTCCTTTTTGGTTTGGTCAGGTTAGTCAACCGGACTTTTATATTCTTTATATCTCAGTATTTTCTTTCCGCGCCGTTTTTCGCTTTCTCGAGAAAAAATCGGTACCATCGATAAACGGATTCATTATCGAAAGGTTCTTTTTTCTCCTTGATAAATTCCAGGAGAATGCTCAAGTTGCTTTTGATGATTTGAATAATCTCTTCCGGGTAATGCATGTCCTTGATATTATAATCATACTCGTCGCGGTCCAGTATCAAGACCTCGCCGTCGGGATAGAGTTTCACGTCCAAATCGTAATCGATATATTTTAACCCTTCCTGGTCGATGATAAAAGGCGAGCTTAGATTGCAGTAATAATATATGCCGTCGTCGCGAATCATGCAGATAATGTTAAACCAATGCTGGCGAAAAAAGTAACATATCGCGGGCTCTTTGGTCTTCCATTTATGGCCGTCGCCGTCGATAACTTCTACTTTATCGTTGACGATAATTACGAGATCTTCGGACCCGAATATTTTATATACGTTTTTCCAAACGCGGTGCAGTTCGCCGTCATGTTTGAAACTAATGATATCTAGTTTTTCCATTATGTCACTTCTTTCCGATATGATTATAGCAAAAAAATAGCAAAATTTAAAGACATTTTTAATAAATAAAAGCATTAACGCTTTTTGTTAATGCTTAATCGTTACGATATTCGTTTATCCATTTCTGGAGCGTCTCTTTTGGCGCAAACCCGACCCTCCGCGCGACTTCCGCGCCGTTATTATAAAGCACCAAGGTCGGGATGCTGGAAACGCGGTTTTCAATCGCAAAATCGCGCTCGTTATCGACGTTGACTTTCATGAACTTGACGCCGTCGATTTCCCCGGACAATTGCTCGATAATCGGGCTAAGAATCTTGCACGGGCCGCACCAATCGGCGTAAAAATCAACGAGAACTAGCCCGGTTTCTTTTTGTACTTCTTTCGCTGTTGCTTCGACAATCATCGTTTTCCTCCTATTTTTGTTTTAGTGTTATGACCGTTACTCCCCGGCCGCCCTCGCGCTCGCCGCCAAAACGGTGGCTTTCGACTTCGGGGGCATTTTTCAGGTAATTTCTGACCATTTCCCTGATTACCCCGGTTCCGTAGCCGTGAATAATATGCGCCTCTCGCAAACCGGCAAGATACGCGGCGTCGAGGTATTTTTCCAGTTTATCGCGGGCTTCCTCGTATCTAAGCCCCCGCAAATCAAGACTCATCGCCACGTGTTTTTTGACGGTGGTCGCGACTTTCGGGATTTGGCGAGGAAAGCTCGGCTTCGGGTTTTCCGCCGGCCGTAAATATTTCTTATCGACCGTCACCGTGGCGTTGCCCAGTTGGACGTCATATTTATTATTTTTGTTTTCTTTTATTATTATACCATAAGCCTTGAAATTTTCAAGATACACGCTCATATTCGGCTTGTAAACATAATCGGCGGTAACCTCGCTCTCCGTTTCGGCGGCTTCCCTGATCTTGCGATAGCGGTGTTTCATTTCCGCAATCTCGTGCGTCTTAACGCCTTGTTTTTTTAGCCGATCTAAATCGTCGATCAGTTGATTGATTTTAGTCCGGGTAGCGGCGACGATATTTTTCGCTTCTTCTTCGGCTTCCCGCAGGATCCGCGATTTTTGATAATCGGTTTCCGCGCGCAGGGCGTCAATCTCCGCGAGTTTTTCCCGCAGTATTCGCTCCTTCTCGTCGGCAGATTTCAGTTGCCGGTCGAGCTCGCGCGACTGATCGATCAGTTTCGCGAGCGCCGTCTCCGTTTTCGCGTCGCGCCGATAAGCGTTACGCTCGGCGGCGTTAAGGATCGCTTCGTTCAGCCCGAGCAGGCGGGCGATTTTCAGGGCGTTGCTTTGCCCGGGAACCCCCATCAAAAGTTTATAAGTCGGTTTTAAAGTCTTAAGATCAAACTCGACGCTCGCGTTGATAATATTTTCGGAATTATAAGCGTGGATTTTTAACTCCGAGTAGTGCGATGTCGCGATTATCATGCATTTTTTCGCAAGCAAAAAATCGAAAATCGCGATCGCGAGCGCCGTCCCCTCGGCGGGGTCGGTTCCCGATCCGAGCTCGTCAAGCAAAACGAGCGAGTTCTCGGTAACGTTATCGATTATGTCGATGATGTTTTTCAGATGTCCGGAAAAAGTGGAAAGGCTTTGGTCAATGCTCTGCTCGTCGCCGATATCGGCGAACACGTTATCAAAAATCATTATATCGCTTTCCGGAGCGCAGGGCACCAAGAGCCCGGCCTTGACCATCAGCGCCAAAAGCCCGACCGTTTTAAGCAGGACGGTCTTCCCGCCGGTATTGGGTCCGGTAATTAAAATTCCCCGGTATTTCCCGAAAGTCACGGTGTTGGGAACGACGGTTTCCATGTCAAGCAAGGGATGACGGGCGTTAATCAAAGAAAAAATCCCTTGATCGTTGACGCGCGGGCGGCAGGCGCCGATTTCGAGCGCGTATTCCGCTTTTGCGAAAACGAGGTCGAGTTGTTTCAGAATATTAAACGACGCGGTAAGTTCCGCGTAATAAGCATCCACCTCGCGGGAAGTCGTTATGAGAATATTGTATATTTCCCGTTTCTCGTCTTCCAAAAGCTCGTTTAAACGGTTGTTAAGATTGGCGACGGCCAAGGGCTCGATAAAAGCCGTCTCCCCAGACGACGAAAGATCGTGGACAATCCCGGGAACGGCGTTCTTGAACTCGATTTTCACGGGAACGACGTAACGGTCGTTGCGCATGGAAACTAGGGGCTGGGTCAGCTTGGCGGAATTTTTGTTGATGAATTCCTGTAATTTAAGTTGGATATTTTTCTCCGCGTCCTTTATCGCCCGGCGAATGGAGCGCAGAGCGTCGGACGCGTCGTCGCTGATCTCGCCGTACGGAGTCAAGATTTCCTTAATCCGATTATTTAGGTCCTTGGGATAGAAAAGTTCGCTGACGTACTCCCGGTAATAGGTGACCGGGATCTGGGCTGATTCGAGCGAATCAAGATAAGCGCGGTTCGCCTTGATGGTGTCGAGAAACTTACCGATCTCGATCAATTCCTCGACGCTCAGCGTCCGGTTCTTATGGACCATATTAAGAATAAACAAAATATCGCTTTCGAAATAGAGAGGAAAGCGATGCATCCGCTGCCGTAAAATCACCGCCTCGTCGACTTCGGCCAAAGCCCGTTCGACGGCGGCGCGGTCGTTTAAGAGCTCGACCGTCTCGACGCTGTAATCGTGCTCTAAAACCGTCTTTTCCTTCACGGCGGCGATTATCCGGTCTAATTCCAATGTCAATAAATGCTTCGTCATATTTACGCTTCCAATTTTCCGCTTTTTATGGTATAATAGATATGAGGATGTTAATATGGGTTTCACAATAAATCTTACAAGTTCACAAGCGGGGGAAGTAATCAGTCGATATCATCTCTATTCTGTTCCCCACACTAATAATTATACACTATTTCGGGCCAAATACAAAGGGGCGACTTTAACGATTTTCAAGACGCTCACGATGCTTATCCAAGGCTCGGGCGGACGGGAGATCTATAACGATATTTGCGAGATGCTCTCGATCGAGAAGAAAACCGAGAAAGCCGCCAACACGACCGACGCGATCAACCTCTCCGTCATCGGCACCGACGAAGTCGGGACCGGAGACTTTTTCGGTCCGATTGTCGTCGCCGCCGCCTATGTCCCGAAAATGCAGATTCTGCCTTTGATGCGGCTCGGGGTAAAGGACTCGAAAAAAATCAACGACATTCAAGTCTTGGAAATCGCCCCGGAAATCATGCGCGTCGTGAAAACGAGCGCCCTGATTCTCAATAATCTTAAGTATAATTACCTTACGACGCGAAATAATTGCAATATGAATAAAATCAAAGCCCTTCTTCATAATAACGTCATATATAATATTTTGCCGAAGGTAAGCGAATACGACGCGATTATTATCGACGCCTTCACCACCCGGGAAAAGTATTTCGATTACTTGAAAGGTCAGGAAATCATGATCAAGAACGTGGAGCTCGTGGAAAAGGGAGAAAGCAAGCACATCGCCGTCGCGGCGGCCTCGATCGTCGCCCGTTACCTGTTTATCAAGGAAATGGAAAAACTGTCCGAGGAAGTCGGGTTTGATCTCCCGAAAGGCGCCGGCAATAAAGTCGATTTGGCGATCGCGAAAATATTAAAAGAGAAAAACGAAGCGTTTTTCAACACGATCGCGAAGATGAATTTTAAAAACTGGGAGAAAGTTAAAAAGGACAGCCGTTCTTAGGGGCGGCTTTTTTTATTTCCGGCGCCGCGAAATTCAAGGCCGCGCACAGGCAATAATACAATAAAAACGAGGCGAGAACCGCAAAAACAAACCTGCGCATCGCTATCACTCCGTTATATTATACGACAAAAAAGTCAGGATTGTTCCCGACTTCGCAATAATTCAAGATATTCTTGGAAATAATCCGGCGGCGGCGCTTCCCATTGCATAAACTCGCCCGTCCTTGGGTGGTATATCCCCAGTATTTTGGCGTGCAGGAACTGGCCGTTCTTGTTCTCGTCTTTTTTCGCGCCGTAATAGGGGTCGCCGACGACCGGGTAGCCGATGTATTGCAAGTGGACGCGAATCTGGTGCGTCCTTCCCGTCTCCAACCTAAGTTCCAGGCGCGTGTGCCCGGCAAACCTTTCGATAACCTTAAAATGGGTCACGGCCGGTTTCCCGCCGGCGGTGACGGCCATCAATTTGCGGTTGTCGAGGTGACGGCCGATTGGCGCGTCGATCCGACCGGTGTCATGGACAATCACGCCGTGGACCAGCGTCTCGTAAACGCGGGTCACGAGTTTTTTCTTAAACTGCATGCTGACGCGGCGGTGGGCGTCGTCGGTTTTGCAGGCGACGAGCAGCCCGGAGGTGTCCTTGTCGATGCGGTGGACGATGCCGGCGCGAATGATCCCGTTAACGTTGGAAAGTTGTTGGCAATGATGCATCAGGGCGTTGACGAGCGTCCCGGAGTAATTTCCCGTCGCCGGGTGAACGACGAGTCCCTGGGGTTTGTTGACGATAATGATGTCATCGTCCTCGTAAATTATATCAAGCGGGATCGGCTCCGGCAGGATGTCCTGGGGAATCTGTTCCCTGATGGTGATTTCGATGACGTCGCCGCGCCGCGGCTTATAACTGGCGCGCGCTTCTTCATTATTGACTTTAATATCGCGGGCTGCGATCATCAACTGAATTTGCGATCGGGTTACATTGTCGAGATGGTTCAACAAGTATTTGTCGATCCTTTGATTGACGTCGTTGTCAACGATTATTCGGACTTGGTCCATAACGCTCCCGTCTGCCCGAATAAGGTGTCGATCGCAAGCAAGATTACGCCGATGGTCAAGGCCATGTCGGCGAAATTAAAGCTTGGAAAACTGATAAAATCAAAGGTGACAAAATCGCGTACCATCCCGTCAAAAAGCACCCGGTCGATGAAATTCCCGAGCGTCCCTGTCGTAATTAATATATACGAAGCGCTGAAAATAGGATTCTCCTTCAAATCAAAATACCGCGCCAGATAACCCAAAAAAACCAACGCAATTACGGTTATGATGATAAAAAGCCATAATTGATTGGAAAAGATTCCCCAAGCCCCGCCCGGGTTCTTAACCAGCTCGAACCGGAACAGGCCGGGGATGCATTTATATTCGCGCCTTAGCTCGAAGTGGCGGAAGGCGAGAAATTTCGTAATTTGGTCAATCGCAATGCCAAGAGTAATCAATATCAACCCAATAAACATATTTTTACCTTTCATTTTCATGCGAATACAAACAACCCCACGAATATTAAAATGAACAACGATAAGATTGCGAATCCGATGCTTAAGAGATTATACAAAAAGACGTGTTTCGCGGAAATCGCCTGAAGCCGGGCGTTATCCGGCTCGTATGCCTGGGCGATTTTCACGGTAAAATAGTTTGACAGGCCGTTAAACAACAACAGCCCGAACCAGGAAAGAAGCAAATAAAATTCGAAAATGCCCCGATACCCGTAAATCATCAAGTATTGAAATAACATAATCGCCCCCGGCAGGATTACCGCAACGGCAAGTAAAAGACCGAAAATAAACGATTTGATATTAACGCTGCCCCGAAGCTCGATTTGATAAAACTTTTTTGTTTCCCTTTTTCCCCGCGTCCAAAAGTTCGGGGTTTTTTCATTTAACTGGTTATTCATCCGTATCACCTCGCAAAGCCGCGATAATATCGGCAAATTCAGCGACGCTTATTAATTGAAAATCGGCTTTAATCTCGTCGTATTTGGCTTTCGCGGCCTCGTAATCATATTCGTCAACAAAAAAGACCTCGACGTTATTCAATTGGGCGGTAACGATTTTTTGCTCGATTCCGCCGATCGCGCCGACTTTGCCGTCAACGTTAATCGTCCCCGTGCCGCAGATTATTTTCCCGTCGGTAATGTCCTCTTCGATCAGGGAATTATAAATCGCCAGCGCGGTCATCGCTCCGCCCGAGGACCCAAGCGACGGCATTCTTTCCGCAATCGTGAATTTCGGCGTCGTCTTTTCCTTGTCGATTACGTAATATTCTTGTAACTCGACGCCGAGCTTATAATCGCCGTCGTAAAGCGTCTTTTGCGCGGAAACGTTCTTTTCCGCGTATTCGCCCTTGTCCTGGCGCAGAATCGTCAGGGTGAAAGCGGTATTCCCCGTTATCCCCGCGAGCCGCGTCGAAAAATCGCTAATCCCCGCGATCTTCGTGCCGTTGATATGGGTTATGAAGTCGCG
>DGED01000020.1:7125-8839 GCA_002385755.1 Caryophanales bacterium UBA3935
TTGAAATCGTACTCGATGTGAATCGACTCGTCGACCTTGGCGGCCTCTTCATAAGCGACGATCAACGCGTGCTGCATTGCGAATTCGCGATGGATCTCGCCGCGGATGATTTCTTCCCTTTTGGAAAGATCGGCGCCGGGGTTGTAATCATCGACGTCGATATCGCGGGAGAGACGGGAGATTAAATGCTGAAAATAAGTCACGCGGATATGAGAATAGACGCCGATCGTATAAATGGCGCCCGGTTTGTTATCCGTCTCAATCTTAACGGCGCCGACCGGCTGCTCGCTCGCCTTGGTATAGGCGGTTCCGTTTAACGTCCCCGGCGTGACAACGACGACGTTGACTTTGACGATCACGCTAAATAACGCCAAAAGATATACAAGCGCCAAAAAAACGGCGAGCGCCTTTTTAACCGGCGAAGCTTTCATGAATTTATCGGCTAAAGATTTTAGGTATTTGATCATATTTCATCCTTTATTTCGATTTGAAATGACGGTATTTTCCGGTACTTGACGCCTGCCGCGTCAAGCATCCGCTTGGCGGCGATGTCGGATTCGGTATTATTGTACTTGTCGGATAAGTACACGATTTCCCTTATGCCGCTTTGGATAATAAGCTTTACGCACTCGTGACAGGGAAAGAGGGTAACGTAGATTACGCAATCCTCGACCGGCGCGTTGGCGTTTAAAATGGCGTTCGGCTCGGCGTGAACTACGTAGGGGTACTTGCTCTCGACAAATACGTCGCTCGCTTCCCAGGGAAACTCGTCGTCGCTTACGCCGTGCGGAAAGCCGTTATAACCGATCCCGACGATGCGGTTTTTCCTGTTGACGATGCAAGCCCCGACCTGAGTGTTGGGGTCCTTGCTTCGCTCGGCGGAAAGAAGCGCCACGCCCATAAAATAGCGATCCCACGATATATAATCAGTTCGCTTGGGGCTCATCGCTATCCTCGCATTGCTCGAGATACTCGGCAAGTTCTTCTTGTTTTTTATTTACTTCCGATATTTTCAGGACGCAAGTTTTCGACGGACAAAACTGGCATTTTTCCGGCAACTCGACATCCTTTTTCGGCTTTATTTTGGCGTTAATAAAAGAAGTCGCGAGAAAAATGATTATCACGCCCGCGATTATTAACGCTTGTTTCCAAAACATTGTCGCAAACATATTTCCTCCGTTTATCCGGATATTATTTTTTTTATGATATAATCGGCCATGACGATTCCGGCGATGGCCACGACCGGCATATAGGACCCGAGCCCGGCTGTCTTCAGCGGTTTTTCCGTCGAGGTAACGACGGGAAATGTCGCGGTAATATTGTCTTCGCGGAGTTTTTTGCGGATAACGCGGGCGATTGGGTCATGCGTTGTCGCGTGAATATCCGTCACCGCGATTTTACGCCAGTCAAGTTTGCGCGCCATGCCCATCGAGGAGATGAAAGGGATCTGTCTTTCGAGGCATTCTTTAATCAACAAATACTTGTTCCCGATATCGTCGATGGCGTCGGCCAGGTAGTCGGTCCGGTTGTCGAGGACTGAAGAGTCGTTATTAAACGGCTCGTCGATAACGGTAACCGCGCAGTCCGGGTTTATCTTTCCTATCCGCTCCGCGAACATTACCGTCTTCTTCTTCCCGATGCTCGACCCGTCGGCGATCACCTGCCGGTTAATATTGCTTTGCTCGACGACATCGTAATCCTGGATTATTAAATT
>DGED01000020.1:9074-12334 GCA_002385755.1 Caryophanales bacterium UBA3935
GTCGCGTTTTTTAAGCTGTTTAAGGAATCGGAGCCGATTAAAAGTTCGAGACGGGCAAACGGGTTCATTTTTTTATGACCAGTTTTAATTCCTCGAGTTGTTCTTCCGTTACGTAGCCGGGCGATTCGCTCATCGGGTCGATAGCGTTGGCCGTTTTCGGGAAAGCGATCACGTCGCGCAGGGACTGCGCCCCGGCGAGAATCATCGCCAGCCGGTCAAGCCCGAAGGCGATCCCGCCGTGGGGCGGCGTGCCATATTGCAAGGCCTCGATAAAAAAGCCGAATTTATCCTTGATTTCCTCTTCGGAAAGGCCGATCAACTTAAAAACGTCGGCCTGAACCTTTTGGTCGTGGATTCGGATTGAACCGCTTCCCAATTCGTAACCGTTGAGGACCAAATCGTAGCATTTCGCGACGCATTCCTCGGGATGGGTGAGGATTTTCCCGACGTCATCATCCTTGACCGAGGTAAAGGGATGATGAGCGGCGACGTAACGTTTTTCTTCCTCGTCATATTCGAAGGCGGGCCAGTCGGTGACCCAAACGAAAGCGTAAACTCCTTCGGGAATCAAGTCGAATTCCCGCGCGAGCCGATTGCGCAGGTAACCGAGAGCGGTCGACGCGATTTTGAGCGTGTCGGCGACGACGAGAATCAAATCTCCGTTTTCAATATTCATCCTCGCGATTAATTCGTCTTCAAGTCCGTCAAGATGTTTCGCAAGCGGCCCGGTAAAACTATTATTGTCATATTTTACCCACAATAAACCCTTGGCTTTATATTTTTGAATATCTTCGCCGAGATTATCGATCGCCTTTCGCGATAATTTCGCGCCGCCTTTAACGTTAAGGGCCTTGATCGCGCCGCCCGCGCTTAAGACGGTCTTAAATATCGCGAATTCGCTATCCTTAAATAGATTGTTAAGGGTCTTAAGAGTCATTTCAAAGCGCGTGTCCGGTTTATCCGTGCCGTAGCGGTCGAGCGCTTCCGCGTAAGTGAGGCGCGGGAAGGGAATTTTCACTTCCAGGTCCATTACTTCTTTCATGAGCCGATGGAAAAGCTTTTCGACCATTTCGTAAATATCTTCCTCGTCAACGAAACTCATCTCGACGTCGACTTGCGTGAACTCCATTTGCCGGTCGGCGCGGCTGTCCTCGTCCCGGAAACATTTCACGATTTGATAATATTTCTCAAAGCCGCTGATCATCAGCAATTGCTTGTATATTTGCGGGGATTGCGGGAGGGCGTAAAACTTGCCGGGGTGAATGCGGGACGGAATTAGGTAGTCGCGCGCCCCTTCCGGCGTCGATTTCCCGATCGCCGGGGTTTCG
The DNA here is from genome assembly GCA_002385755.1 of Caryophanales bacterium UBA3935. Lineage (GTDB taxonomy): Bacteria > Bacillota_I > Bacilli_A > ML615J-28 > CAG-698 > UBA3946. The sequence continues at coordinate 10,403 of DGED01000020.1, forward strand.
ATATCGATAAAGCCGTTTTCGTCAAAGTAATTGCGTATCGAGCGGGCGATCCGATGGCGTAGCATCAAATTCTTCTGCATTACCGGCCGGCGCAAGTCGAGATAGCGGTATTTCATCCGCACTTCCTCGAGGGCGTCGGTCGCGTCGGCGATAATCAAGGGCGGCTGTTTCGCTTCGTTCAAGATCGTGATCGCTTCCGCCTCGATTTCGATATCGCCTGTCGGGAGGTTTTTGTTTTTGCTTTCCCGCTCGACAACCTTTCCCGTCACCTTTAGCACGTATTCGTTGCGCGCGCTCTCAAGAACCGGGTAATTGGGATTCTCGGGCTTACAGACGATTTGCACGATCCCGGAGCGGTCGCGCAAGTCCACGAAGATCAAACCGCCGAGATTCCTTTTTTTCGCAACCCAGCCGACGACGGTGACGGTTTTCCCGACGTCCTTTAGTCTAAATTCGTTATTATATGCCGTTCTCATTTTCTATCTCCTTTAAATAAGCAAGCAAATTTTCTTCCGGAATAGTTTCCTGGTTTTTAGTTTTCGCGTTTTTAACGGTTAAGACGTTGTTTTTTCTTTCTTCCTCGCCGATAATGACGATCGCCCCCGCGCCGGCGCGATCGGCGAGACGGAATTGCGGTTTCAGAGCGGTTTTCGCGTAATCGAGTTCGCATCGATAGCCGGCCTCGCGCAAAAGCGAGGCTACCTGAAGCGATTTTTCTTTCGACGCTTCGTCAAGACCAATCACGGCGACGACAAGACCGGAATCAAGTGCGGGGAAGAGGTTTTGCTCTTCCATGATGCCAAGAATTCTCTCAAGCCCCATCGCGTAACCGACACCGGGGATATCGGGCCCGCCGAACGAAGACACAAGGTCGGCGTAAATGCCGCCGCCGCCGGCCGCGAGCCCCCGATAAACGTTATCGCCTTCGTATATATACTCGAAAACGATGTCGGTATAATAGTCAAGCCCGCGCACAAGGCGGGAATCGGCCTCGTATTTGACGCCGAGCAAGTCCAATCCCGCGCGAACTTTCCGGAAATATTCTTGGGCTTCGGCGGAAAGGCAATCGGCGATCGAAGGCGCAGCGATTACGGCGGGGTGGTCGCTATCGGCTTTGCAGTCAAGGACGCGGAGCGGGTTTTTATCAAGCCGCCTCCGGCAGTCCTCGCAAAGCCCGTCGCGATGCGCGGCGAAATGCGCGCGCAATCTATCGGCGTAGGCTTCCCGCGAGGAAAAATCACCGATCGAATTGATCTTTAAAATAATGTCTTTAATGCCCAGGCGTTTTAAGATCTTATCGCCGCTCGCGATTAAATCGGCGACAAGCAAGGGGCTGACGTCGCCGAAAACTTCGACGCCGAACTGGTAAAACTGCCGGTAACGACCGGCCTGCGGGCGCGAGTAACGGAACATCGGCGCGAAATAGTATAATTTCTCCGGTTCCGGCCGCGCGTAGAGCTTGTTTTCGATAAAACTCCGGACGACGCCGGCCGTTCCTTCCGGTCTGAGCGTCAGGCTGCGCCGCCCCTTGTCGGTAAAGGTGTACATTTCCTTTTCCACGATATCAGACTCTTCGCCGGAACTGCGGACGAAAACCTCGGTATTCTCGAGGACCGGCGTAATAATCTCGCGAAATCCGTACTTCTTTATTTCCTCGGTAAAACACTTTTCAATGTAGCGAAACTTCGCGGCTTCCTCGCCGACGTAATCTAGCATCCCTTTTACTCGCTGGTATATCATATATCCTCCAAAAAGAAAAAGCCTTAAAAGATACCTTCTAAGGACGAAATATTCCGTTTTATTACCAAATTAATCTTTAACGCAAGAAATACGTCCTTTTCGGATAAATCAAATCGACTTGTCAATTTTATCTATTATATTATAAGGGAATTGCCCTTTAAAGTCAAGAAATTTTTGGCTCGACAAAAGTCG
>DGED01000020.1:12468-16232 GCA_002385755.1 Caryophanales bacterium UBA3935
GATAATCTTTCGTTACAAACTTATAAATTATTGTTTAGTATGCCGAAAAATGTAACATAATAATATAAAAGGTGATCATATATGAATTTTATCAGAAAAATTATCGGTTTCCCGAAAAAAGACGGCAAGCTCGACCGGGAAGGGCTCTCGCTTTCCGCCGCCGAAAACGAAAGCGAAAAAATTAAGTCTCCGCGCGCGAAAAACGCGCCAACCGGGGAAATCAGCGAGGAAGACGCCGAAATTAAAAAGAAATTCGTCGAATATAACGAAATGAATTATGACTATCTGTACAAAGACATCTCCGACAACTTGGAGGAAAACATAAGTTTCATCAACGAAAAAATGGGCAACAGTTACGATCTTATTCTCCGCAGGCTTACGCTCGTTAATAAACATCAAAAAATCAATATCGCCGTTTTCTATATGGCCGGCATGGCCGATAACACGTTGCTCTACGACGCTTTAACGGAGACGGTCGCAAAAAACTTCCGTTTTAACGAGGAAGCGCTTAAAAGTCCGGACGAAATAATCGAGTACTTTGACCGCGTCAATCTGACGATCGGTTCCGTCAAAAAAACCGGTCTCTTCGGCAACCTCTTTCCGGTAATGCTTAGCGGCGACGCCGTGATATTAATCGAGGGCGTAAAAACGGCGTTTTTGCTCGGCTCCCGCGGTCATAAAGAAAGAGCGGTCGAGAAGCCTTCGACCCACGCCACGGTAAAAGGCGCCAACGACTCCTTTAACGAAACGCTCTTAACAAATATCACGCTAATTAGAAGGCGCGTGAAAACGCCGAATTTGTGGGTAAAAAATTACGTCATCGGCGAGAAATCCAACACAGCAATCGCGGTCATGTATATTAAAGGCGTGGCGAGCGAGAAAGTAATCGCCGAGGTCGACAAAAGAATCAGGGAAAGCAAGTTTCCCAATATACTCGACACCGCTTATCTTGCGGAAATAATTAAGGAAAAACAGAGGTCTATTTTCCCGACCGTATATGAAACGGAAAGGCCGGATATCGCCGCCGCGAATCTTTTCGAAGGCCGGGTCGTCATTCTCGTCGACGGGACGCCCTTCGCCGCCATCGTACCGACATTATTGATTCAATCGATTCAGTCGGTCGAAGATTACTATCATAAAGCGTCGATCGGCACGTTTTTCCGCCTGCTCCGCTTCGTCGCGCTTGCGATCGCGATTTATTTCCCGGCTCTCTATATTTGCGTCATACATTTTCACTCGGAATTATTGCCGCTGCCGCTCTTTTTCAATATTATCGGGCAAAGGCTCGATGTTCCTTTCCCATCGTTTTTGGAAATACTACTGATGCTAATCGCGTTTGATTTGTTGCGCGAGGCGGGAACGCGAATGCCGGCGCCGATGGGCTCGGCGCTTTCCTTTCTCGGCGCAATCATTGTCGGCGAGTCGGCGGTGTCCGCCGGCCTTTTCTCCCCGATTATCGTCATTGTGGTTACCATTACCGGGATTTGCACTTTGGCCTTGCCGGGGTATTCGTTAAACATGACGATCACAGTTTTGCGATATTTCATGATGTTCGCGGCGTCGCTCCTCGGCTTTTTCGGCGTCGTCCTCTTTTCATTAGCTCTTCTGCTTCACCTGACGAGCTTGCGCAGTTTTGGCGTTTCTTATCTCGCGCCGATATCCCCCTTCGGCAGGGTGTCGATTGTTGACGCGTTTATCCGCGCGCCTTTTCGAAAAATATTCCGCCGCAACAAAAACATCTCACAATCCCTTCCTTACTAGAAAGGACGAGTTGAATGAAGAAAATAATCAAGCTTTACTTGACTTTGGCCTGTGTGTTTCTCTTAGCCATCGGATGCAATAAAAACGATATCAACAAACTCAGCATAATCAGCGCGATCGGGATCGATAAATCCGAAACCGGCTTTGAGGTAACTTTCCAAATCGTAAACGATTACGTTCTTGGCCAGCAGAGAAAAATCGATATCGCGCCGGTCTCGGTCAGAACGATCAAAGGCGCTACCGTTTTTGAAACGATGGCAAAGACCTCAAACTATATCACGGAAAAATTCTTTCTCTATCATTTCCGGATCTTGGCGTTTGGCGAAGATATCGCCCGGGAAGGAATCCAGCCGTTTCTCAATGCTTTCCTTAATTACCGTCAAACGCAGCATAATTATAATATTATCGTGATCGATGGCGGAAAGGCCAAAGACGCCCTGAAAATTCAATCTTCGCTCGATTTAATACCGGGGATCGCTCTCGACGAGAAAATCCGCAACTCGAAAGAACTCTACAGTCTTGGCTCGACGATTAATCTCGATCAAGTATTATCCGACATCGCAATAAAAGGATCGCATTTTGTCTTAACGTCCGTGAAAGTCGAGGGCGACGCCGAAAAGGGAACTGAAGGCGAAAGTTCCAAATCGATTGATCCGGACGCATATTTTGTCGTGTCAAATTTGGCCGTTTTTAAGGAAGATAAATTATTGGGATACCTGACGGAAAAAGAATCGCTCGGCTACCAATACATTATGAACAATATAAAAAATTCCGTCGTGCCGGTCGTTTTGGACGACGAAAGCGTGCTGACGATAGCTGTTCAAAAAAGCAAGGCCAAGGTCAAAGCGTTTATCGATAACGACAAACCGCGGATAAAAATTACCTGCCGGGTTAGGTGTTCGGTATACGAGGATATGTCGGGAATGACTAAGTTTACTTCGGAATATATGAACGAGGTTATTAAAAAGACCGAATACGAAATAACGAAAATGATGAGCGATAGCGTAAAAAGAACGCAAACCGAATTCAACAGCGATATCTTTCATTTTTCGGAAGCGATCCACCGCCGCTATCCGAAGTTTTGGAAGCAAATTATCGACCGATATGACGAGATTTATCCGGAGATGGACGTGCAAATAGAAGTTAAAATGGAACTGGACCGCGTTCGGTAAAGCTCAAAGGAGTAATCAATGGAAAAAGCAAAATATCAAATTAGCAAAAGCCAATTTTTCTTCATCGCCGTTTTCTATATATTCGCGGACGATATTATCCGCGGTATTTACGCGCAAAAATTAAAACAGGATATCTGGATTTCAATTATCGCGTCCGCGCTGCTTTCGGTGATTATCCTCGCCTGTTACTTCTTATTATATAAAACGAGTAACAAAGGCGAGTTCGCGGCGATTATCAAAGAAAATGTCGGCCGGCCGATCGCTTTTGTTCTCTTTGTTTTATACGGATTCTATTTTGCTTTTCTTACCTTTCTCGGGTTAAGGGATATCGCCGAGGTAATCACTATTTTCATGATTCATGACTTTCCCGTTTACGTTGCCGGCATAGCTATTTTGGCAGTCGTTATTTACGGCCTTTACCACGGGATCGAGGCTTTTGCCCGCACGACAAGCATTCTTTTTTTCGTGCAAATGACCGTATTCGTCTTTTTTTCCGTGCTTATTTTGATTTCAAACCGGTCGCATTTCGAGTATTTTCTCCCGATTGCGGAAAACGGCCTTATACCTTTCATCAAGCCGACGCTACAATCCGCGTACGCGGCGCCGTTCGGAAAACTATTCGTTCTCCTGATCATCTATCAGTTTGTTTTGGAAAAAGAAAAATCTTACCGTTACGGCTATTACGCGATTCTTTATACGGGCTTGCTTCTGCTTTTGATTAGCGTCTATAATATTATTATCCTGGGGCCGGAGGCGATGATTCTTGACATCCGCCCCTCGCTTAGAATATCCAAACGGATCGACATCGTGTTTTTTATTCAAAGGCTTGAC
>DGED01000020.1:16397-21257 GCA_002385755.1 Caryophanales bacterium UBA3935
GACGCGTTTAAAATAAAAAACGGCAATAAAATACCGTTTGTTTTAAGTATCTTAATCGTTATCGCTTTAATGTTTTTCGCAAAAAACTATATCACGTTTCTTGACTTTCGGCAAACCATCATTATTCCCTACGTGAACTTGACATTCGAGATTATTATTCCTTTCCTTTTAATCATAATCGCGATCATTAGGAAAATTATTAGAATAATGAAGGCTCCCGCCCGGCGGGAAAACATCCTTACTCAATCAGAATAATTTTGTCGGGAAGGATTTCGATCCTTTTTTCCTTATACAGGCGCCCGAGGGCGCTTTTAAACGCTTTTTTGCTTATTTTAAAGCGCCGGTAAATGAGATCCGGGCTGCTTTTATCAGTGAACTTCATCATTCCGTGATGGCGGCGGAGGTAGGCGAGAATCGCCTCCTTGTCCGCGTCAACAAACGAATCTGTAAGAATTCCCCGGTAGCCGCGTTCGTCTTGGTCCGTTATCCGGACGGATAGTTTTTGTCCGAGACGAAAGCCGCCGCGCGGGCCGGTATGGACGGATATGAAGTCATATGTTCCCGTAAGGAGCAGGACGCCCTCGCGGTAGAGCATATAAACATATCCTTCCGTCTCGCCCGCTAAACCGCTCTTCCCGGATTGAGGCAGTTCTTCTCTCGCGAGAAGTTTAGCGATCAGCCGCCCGGCTTTAACCTTCAGCCGGACCGGAAGGAAATCGCCGGGACGCGGCCAGTTTTCCTCCGCCCGCGGCAAGTCGTCTTTTGAAAGCAGGATATCCTTGCTTATTCCGATATCAACAAAGACGCCGGCGCCGGGGAGAACGGCGGCGACGGGCGCGAAAGCGAAAGACTCGGTCGTGACTCGCGGCTTGTGCAGGGTCGCGGCGAGACGGTTTTTTTTGTCCAGATATAAAAACGCCTCGACTACGTCGCCAGTTTTAATATCTTGATACAGCGTTTCCGAACGGTGGAGAAAATACTCTTTTTCCCCGTCGGAGATCATATACCCGAGCGGCGTTTCCTTCGCGACCCGATATGCTTTTATCGTGCCTAGATTTTTCATTGTTTTCTTCCTTTTACGCGTTTTCGTTTTTGGCTTCCAGATAACCGCGGTTGATTTGGTTTTTCCCGAATTTGTCCTGCAAATGCTTGACAAGATCGTCAATTCTCGCTTCCTGCTCAATTTTATCGAAGTTGTCGAAAATCGAGATTTGCTTGACGTCTTCCTCGACGGCGGATAAACGGTGGGCAAAGATGCCGATCAAGCGTATTTGGTCGCCGGGGTTAAAATAGTCGGTGAATATATCTTCCGCGACTTCATAGATTACGGCGGCGTCATTTGTCGCGTTATCGATCGCGCGGCTGCGGTTGATCTGTCTTAAGTCGGGATATTTAAGAATAATGCCGATCGTTTGCGCTTTTCGTCCGGCCTTCTGCAGGCGGTAGCTTACGGTATTGGCGATTACTTTGAAAGTTTTTCTAAGCAGCGCCTCGTCGTAGACGGGATTTGTGAAAGTGTGCGAATTGCTTACCGACTGGGCCTCGGTGAAATTATTAGCGTCGATTTCCGCGGAACCCCCGCCGCGAGCGTGGTAAACTAAGCTTTCTGCGTGAGCCGCGCCGACCGTCTCTTTCAGCAGCTCGAAGTCGCGGAAATTGGCCAAATCGCCGATCGTGTCTATGCCGATACCCCGCAGTTTCGGCGCCGTCTTTTTACCGACGCCGTGCATTTTCTCGATCGGCAACAGCCAAAGATGTTTGTCGATCTCGCGTTTTCGGAAAACCGTTATCCCCATGGGCTTTTTGTAATCCGAGGCCATCTTGGCGAGAAACTTGTTCGGCCCGATCCCGACGCTTGACGGCAGGCGGCATTTTTCAAGGACGTCTTTTTGAATCCGCTCCGCAAGCGCGAGCGGGTGGATGTCGCGGCAGGCGTCGGTCACGTCAAGGTATCCCTCGTCAATCGACGCGATCTCGATATTCGGCGTCACCGTAAACAAGTAATCGAAAAATTTCCGCGAATATTCTTTATATAACTCCATCCGCGGCGGGACGACGATTAAATCCTTGCATAACAAAAGCGCGTCCTTGACGAGCATCGTCGTTTTAATCCCGTGTTTGCGGGCCTCGTAATTGGGCGAGAGAATGATCCCCCTGCGCAGGGGATCGTTCGGGGCGACTGCCAAGGGCTTGTTTTTATACGCTTCGTTTTCCGCGATCTCGCAGGAGGCGAAAAAACAATTCAAATCGATATGAAAAATTATTTTCGGCAAATTGCTCATTTATTGTTCCTTTTTCCAAAATAATATGATATAATCATATATATATTATAACACAAATCTCGAGGTGACAACAGTGAAAAAAAAGACAAGTCAAGAAAAAAAACCTTTGATTAAAACCAAAGTAAAACCGAATAAAGCGGTGGAAATTGAAATTCAAAAATCGCCGAGCAAAACGCTCGCGGGAAAAGTCGCGATAATTTTAATCGTCTTCGGCATGACGGTTCTGCTGCTTGTCAGCTTAATACTTTTGATCATTGATATTGCCGGAAAATTATAAACAAACGATTGACCGTTTGTTTTTTTATTGACGCAATATGAATTTTCCTTTAATATAAACGCGCCGCGCGATTTCAAGATCGCGCGGGCCCGGCGGCTCAAGCTGCCGGCTTTTTTTATAAAACCATAAAAAAAAGTGACCATAACTTTAATGTTACAATCACTGTTTGGAATCATCATACCACGCGGGTCAATAATTCCCTTCTTTCGCGCTTGTGCCGTAAGCGCAGCCGATCGGCGATCATCGCGATAAATTCCGAGTTTGTCGGCTTGGATTTGTGATAACTGATCGTGTAACTAAAAATATCGCTTATGGCGTCAATGTTTCCCCTAACCCAGGCCACTTCAATGGCATGACGGATAGCTCTCTCGACACGCGACGAGGTCGTGTTGAATTTGCGCGCGACTTCCGGGTAAAGAATCTTCGTAATATTGCCGAGAATATCCATGTTGTAATAAACCATGATTATCGCTTCCCTGATATATTGATAGCCGCGGATGTGGGCGGGCACGCCGATCTCGTGCAACAGGGTAGTGATTTCCGTGTCCAAATCGGTTTGCGCGCTGCTTAAGTTCACGGAAGTAGTTTTACCGCTTTTGGACTTTTGGTTCCTAAGATCGCGGATAATTTCCAACAGATTCGTAAAATTGATCGGTTTGACGACAAAATAATCAGCGCCAAGCTCCGCGACATTATTCATGATTTTCTCGTTGGAAAAAGCGGTAATAATGATGATGTTTTTCGGAACCTTGTACTTCTCCCTTTTCGTCTTCAGTTCCTGGAGGACTTTAATACCGTCGCAATTCGGCATAAAAATGTCCAAAATCAATACGTCGACTTGCATAACCCGTAGCGTGTTTAAAAGGCTAACGCCGTCAGTGTGAACACCGACTACCTCAATCTCCTTCTTGTCCAAGAAAAATTCCTGCATAGTTTGAACAAGCTCTTTTCCATCGTCAGCGATAATAACCTTTAAGGCATCCATATATTCAACCTCCCACTTTGATTAATAATTTACACTATTTTGCATAATAATTCAAGAAGTTTATGGTATTTTTTCTAGTTTTTTCATAATTGTTTAAATTTACCCACCTTTTTTTACAAAATTTTAATATATATGACATGGATTTGTCGAAAAAAATAGAAAATCAGGATAATTCGACAAATCAAAGCGCCTCCATTAAAATTTATTTGTATTCTTAAAAAAAGGGATACTATAAGTCGCAAACAACGCGCCAATCTAACGATTTTCTCCGCGGTTTCGAAAAAACGCGCGTCGGCGTTAATTTTCTCCAGATCTTTACGCGTTTTTATTGTCTTGGCTTCGGATAAATGATACAATATAATCAAGGAGGTATTAAGATGGACGTAAAAGATCAAGTTCTCGAAACGATGAAGAAAGCGGGAAAACCGCTCTCCGCCGGCGAGGTTTCGGAATTATCCGGCCTCGACCGCAAGGAAGTGGACAAAGCTTTTAAAGCGCTTAAAACGGAACAAAAAATCGAGTCCCCCATCCGCTGCAAATGGCAGCCGAAAGCGTAAATACCGGTCGCGACCGGTATTTTTTTGTATATGCAAAAAGCGCGTCGCCGCGCCTTTCGATAGCCAAATTTCAGATGTTGTTTTCCACCATCCACATCGCGAACACCCCGTAACCATATTCGGGAGTGTCGATTACGACATGGGACACGGCGCCCACCAATCGATTGTTTTGAATGATCGGGCTGCCGCTCATCCCCTGGATAATACCGCCGGTTTTTTCGAGCAGCCGGTTGTCGGTAATTTTAATTTTAATTCCTTTTATCCCGCTCCTGTTTTGCTTCTTTACGTCGACTATCTCGACGGTAAACCTTTCTTTCCGGTTATCGGCAAGAACGGTCCAGATTTCCGCCGGGCCGGTTTTAACTTGATTCGGAGCGGCAATTTTCATTTTCCCCACGGAACTGAAGTCGGAAACGTTGTTAATCGTCCCGTAAACGCCGAGTTCCGTGTTTTTAGTGATATAGCCGAGCGGTTCGCGGCTTAAAGTCGCGTGTTTTTCCCCGGGCAGACCCGGAAGCGACTTTTTAATGCCGTTGATCGTTCCCGCGCTGATATATCCAATCTCCCCGGCGAGTTCCTCGGAAATCACCGAATGCCCAAGGGCGCCGAAACGACGCGTTTCCGCGAGAATATAAGTAATCGTGCCGACGCCGAGGATGTGATCCTTGACGTATAAGCCGAGCGACCAGCGATTCTTGTCGGTTTTTACCGCCCGGCATGAAGTGATGAACGTCTCGGCTTTTCTTTTTATCTTTAAAG
>DGED01000020.1:21506-30026 GCA_002385755.1 Caryophanales bacterium UBA3935
ATATCGGACCCGCTCCAGGGAGCGACGGAGCCGGCTTGAGTCGCGACCTCGTATTTTCCGGTCACGTAAATGCCGGTTTCCAAATAGAGCCCGATTGAATCCCCGCCGGGTATAACATAAATATTATGTCCGGCCGCCGCGATGGATGTTGTTGCGAAAAGGGCGATGAAAAACAATAATGTGAAGTACATCAACGCTTTTTTAATAAATTTTATAAAAATTCCTCCTTTGGCTACGAATATATTATTCGCTTTTTCATTGAGTTAAACAATGTAAAAAATATTTCCATGTTATTTTTTATATTTAATAAAAAAAGCCGCGTTAAACGGCTTTTTTGGTTGTCAATAATGTGTGATTTTTTTGATGTCTTATCAAACTAACGCTTTTTATTATACGACGTTTTTTCCATCCAACAACTCCGCCGCGAGCGCCTTGCTCGCCAGCGTCGCCGCGCCGTTTGAGATCATCTCGCCAATCTCGTTAACGCGTCCGGAGTAATCGAGTCGCGTGATTTCCGTCGACGTCCGGTCGCCGGTAACGCGTTTGGTTACGGAAATATGATGATCGGCGGCGGCCGCTACCTGCGGCAGGTGCGTCACGCAAAGCACTTGCGCTTGTTTGGAAATTTGTTTAATCTTCGCGGCGATGCTGTAAGCGACTGATCCGGAAATACCCGCGTCGATCTCGTCAAAAACGATCGTCTGCAGATTGATCTTCGTGAAGAGAATCGCTTTTAAAGCGAGCATAAAACGGGAAAGCTCGCCGCCGGAGGCGACTTTCGATAACGGCCTTAACGGCTCGCCGGGGTTAAAAGTTATCAGGAAATCAATCTCGTCAATGCCGTTTTCGTAAAACTTCAACTCGGAAATATCATTAAACGCGATCTTAAAAACGGTGTTTTTTAATTGAAGGTCTTCCAATCCCGCTTTTATTTCTTCTTCCAGACGCCGGGCGAGGGCGATTCTTTTTTCCCTAATCGCGTTCGCCGTTTCCAAAACGGCTTCGCGCGCGCCCGCAAGTTCTTTTTCCAGCGCCGCGAGACGGTAATCATAATTCTCGATCGCGTCGATTTCCTCGGAGATTTTATCATGAAGGGCGATGATCTCGGCGGTTGAAAGCTTGTACTTCCTTTTCAAATCGGAATACAGCCCCAGGCGCTCGTTTATCCGGTCAAGCTCGCCTTCGTCAAATTCGAACTCCTTGGCGTCGCGGCTGACCTCGTCGACCAAATCCTCGAGACTATAATAAAGTTCCTCAAGTCGCCGCTTATAATCGGCGTATTTTTTATCGAAACTAGATAGTTTATCCAAATACTCAAGCGACCTGTAAACATTATCGAGCACATTTGCTTCGTCATAAATTCCCGCGAAGCCCTTGATATTGAGATTGATCTCCTCGAAATTCGTAAGATACGCGGCCCGCGACTTGAGTTCCTCCTCTTCTTCCGGGGAAAGTCGAGCTTTCGAAAGTTCCGCTTGCTGGTATTTAAGAAACTCGAGCTGCCTGGCGTCGGTTTGCGATTTTTCCGTAAGCTCCCGATGCTTCCCGTCAAGCGCGCGGAAAGTTTTCAGGCGACGGCGGTATTCCTCCAAATCCTCCTCGACCGCGCGATCGTCAAGAAAACCGAGATAGTTTTTCCGGTTAAATAGCCCCTGGGTATCAAATTGGGTGTGAATGTCGCCCAACTCGTCGGCCACGGCGGAAAGCTGGGCGAGCGTGACCGTGATATTGTTAATCTTGCACAGGCTCTTGCCGTTGGCGTGGATTTCCCGGCGCAAAACGAGATAATCATCTTCGCTTTCGCCAAGAAGATTTTTCGCGGCGGGGGGCGTTTCGGAAAAGACGCCCTCGATGATAGCTTTCGTCTCGCCGTAACGGATTAAATCCGTCGAGGCGCGCCGACCGAACAAAAGATCGATCGCGTCGATAATAAGCGATTTCCCGGCGCCGGTCTCGCCGGTTAGAACGGTCATCCCTTCGGAAAAATCAACGGATAAATTATCAATAATGGCCAAGTTTTGTACTGTGAGCGTTACGAGCATAAATACCTACCTGTCCCAATCCATATTTAGAGATTTTTATTTAAAACGCTTGAAACGTCAAGTCCCAATTCTTTCTTTGTCTCGGCGATCGAGCCGTAATCGACGTAACGGTCGTCAATGCCGTGGATAATGATTTTCATGCCCAGATTTAGCCTGGCGTTGGCTTCCAAAAGCGCGGCGGCCAAAGAGCCTTTGATTACGACTTCCTCGACGACGATAACCGTCTTCCCCGCGAGCCGCGCCAACATCTTCTCGTCAAGCGGTTTGATCGTCCGGGCGTTGACCAAACCGAGATTAAGACCGCGGGCGGTAATCTCGCGCTCGTACTCGAGAACGTCGGGCCCGTAGGTTACGATGTTTTTCTCCTTTAGCGGAAGCGCTTCTTCCCATGACAAAATGTCGCTGACCGGCGCGATATTTTCTATCATCGTCGTTTTCGCTTTCGGGTAACGGATAGCGATCGGTCCGGTTTGCTTATTCAATGCGTAGTCAATCTGGCTCGCCGCCTCGTTTAAGTCCTTGGGCATCATAATCGTCATATTCGGAAGGTGCGAAAGGTACGCCAGGTCAAAAATTCCCTGGTGGGTATCGCCGTCGGCTCCGACAATCCCGGCGCGGTCGATTAAAAACACTACATGGGAATCGCTTCTCGCGACGTCATGGTTAATCTCGTCATAAGCGCGCTGAAGAAATGTCGAGTATATGGCGACGACGGGAATTCTCCCGCAGCGCGAAAGCGCCGAAGCCATAACGACGCCGTGTTCCTCGGCGATCCCGACGTCAATGATTTGCTTGGGAAGTTCCTCGGTAAAGCGTTCGAGACCGGCGCCGTAAATCATCGCCGCGGATATCACGGTAATTTTTTGGTTCGCGCGCGCGAAATCAAGCAACAAGCGCCCGATCCCCTCGCTCCAGGTTGTAACGCCCGCCGGCAATTTTTCGCGCTGTTTTCCGGTCGCGATATCAAAAGGCCCGATCCCGTGCCAAACGCCGATTTGATCTTGCTCGGAAAATGGATAGCCTTTGCCTTTTACCGTTTTCACGTGTATGATAAGCGACTGTTCCGAGCGTTTGGCATACTCGAAATACGTGATCAGCGTTTTTATATTATGTCCGTTTAAGGGACCGAAATAACGGTACCCGAGCGAGACAAGCGGGTTGCCTCGATAAACGTATGTCTTGAAACCCTCTTTAAGCCAATAAAACGCCCGATGGATAAAGCGCGGCGTTATTTTCTTTAATATATTGTAGGATTTCTTAATCCTGATGCGGTTAAACATTTTCGATAAACTGCCGACATTCCGCGAGATCGACATATCGTTATCGTTTAAAATAATGATAACCTTATGCTTTTTCCCGCCGCCAAGGCTGCCGAGATGATTTAAGGCGGAGAGAGCTAATCCGTTCTGAAACGCACCGTCGCCGATCACCGCCACGACCTCGCCGATATCGCAGCCCGCCTCCTTGGCGGCCAAAAAGCCGGCGGCGGCGGAAATCGAGGTCGACGAGTGACCGGCTTCCCAAACATCATGTTCGCTTTCTTGGTATTTAAGGAAGCCGCTGATGCCGTTTTTCTTCCGGAGGCGGGGAAAACCCGCCGCCCTCCCGGTCAGAATTTTATGGGCATAAGCCTGGTGGCCGACGTCAAAGATAATTTTATCCTTGGGGCTTGAGAAAACATAATGAAGAGCGATGATCAGCTCCACCGTCCCCAAATTGGAGGACAGGTGGCCGCCGGTTTCGCTCACGTTTTCGATAATAAAAGCGCGGATTTGCTCGGCCAGTCGTTCCAGTTCCTTAACCGACAACCCCTTCACAAAATCCGGCGACTTAATTTCTTCCAACTTAATCATAGGTTCCTCAGAACGATTTGATGCGTTAATTTTTCTCCCAATGTCTTTTTTACAATCCCCAGGGCTTTTTCCTTGTATTCGGAAAAAATCTCTTTCGCCGGCTCGATGCCGACGATAATCGGGTAAGTCGCCTTGTTGGATTCAAGATCGCTTTTCCCGTCGATTTGAATATATATATCGTCCAGGTCGTCTTTTATCTGAAACGCCAAACCGAAATAACGGGAAAAATCCTCCAAGACGCCGCGCGTCTCGTCGGAAACGCCGGCGATCTCCGCGGCGCTCAAGACGGCGAGCGAAAACAGGTCTGTTGTCTTGCGCTCGTAAATCGTCTCGATATCCGACAAGGTTATTTTTTTATCTACCGACAGGATATCGAGAACCTGGCCGGCGACCATTCCGTTTCCGCCGCAGTAACGCGAGGCGAGACGGATCAACGCGAGCGCGGTCTCGGGATCCGCGGGCGTTCGCGCGAACATCTCGAAAGAGTCGGTCAGCAGGGCGTCGGCCGCGAGTATCGCGAGCGCCTCGCCGTATTTTTTATGCAGCGAGGGCACGCCGCGACGAAAATCGTCGTCGTCCATCGCCGGCAAATCGTCGTGAATAAGCGAATAAGTGTGAATCATTTCAATCGCCGCCGCCGGGTACCTGCCGACCCGGACATCGGCGTCCATATCGGCTAGGACACTCAATAAAAGCAACGGTCTGAGTCTTTTGCCGCCGGAAAATAGCGCGTAATTAATCGCCTTTTTTAATTCCGGGTTGGCGACGGAGGACGCGTACTCCATCAAAGCCTCTTCGATCAGCTTGTTAAGTTCCGTCATTTTATTCCTCCATTTTTTGCACTATGACTTCTTTGGCGCTTAAGAGCTTTTCCTTGCAAAGAGCGGAAAGCTCCATGCCGCGTTTGTATTTCTCGATCGATTCTTCGAGCGAGAGATTTCCGCTTTCCAGCGCTTCGACTATCTCTTCGAGTTCCTTTAATAATTCCTCAAACATAGTTTACTCCTCATCTTTTGTTTTTTTCGGCAGGGCGGGGAGCTCCCCGTCGTAGAACCTGACCGTGAACTGCCGGTCATAAGCGATATCCGCGCGCCGGGTCACGAGTTTTCCGTCCTGATAGATCAAAGTATAACCTTTTTTCATCAAATTCAGGGGATTAAGTATATTAATCTTATCGAGATAAAATTGATATTGTTTTTCCCAATTTCCGATCGCCTGCCGGTAACGGGCCGTAAGCCGGGAAGCGAGACCCTCGACGGCCGCGCCTTTCTCGGCGATTCTCCCGGCGATATTATAGGCCAAAACCCGCTTATCTAACTCCCCGACGCGCGCGAGACCGGCTTCGACCATGGCGAGCGGGGAATGAACCTTAAGGCTGTAAGTAAGGCGCTCCCATTCCTTTTCCCACCGGCCGATGACCTCGCCGAAGTTCTTGAAATGGTGGCGGTTAACGATGTGCTGATAATCATAAAATTTCTTTTCCAGGATTCTTTTAAGGTGATACCTCAACAGATTTGTTTTCTCGTTGACCTCGCGAGCCAAAAGATGGCGGTCTTTCGTCACGAGGACGGCGGCGCCTGTCGGCGTCGGGGCGCGCTTTGAAGAAACATAGTCCGCGATCGTAAAATCGGTCTCGTGGCCGATGCCGGTTACGGTCGGGATCCGGCTTGCGAAAATCGCCCGCGCGAGCGTCTCGTTATTAAAACATGATAAATCTTCGAAACTGCCGCCGCCGCGAGCGATGATGATCACGTCGGCGATGGCGTCGCGGTTCGCCCGTTCCAAGGCGGCGATTAACGACCGCGGCGCTTCCGCGCCCTGGACGAGCGACGGGTAAAGATAGACGGTGACGAAAGGATAGCGCTTGTTGATCGTCGAGAGAATATCCTGAAGAGCGTCGGCGGTCGGCGAGGTGATAACGGCGATTTTTTCGGGAGATTCCGGCACCTTAAGTTTCTTGTCTTCGTCGAAGAGGCCTTCCTTTTGAAGTTTTTCCTTCAGGCGCAGGAAATTAAGATAAATATCGCCGAGACCCGCTTCTTTCATATCCGTGACGTTAATGCTGTAAGAGCCGCCTTTTTGATAGACGGTGACGCTCCCCCTAATCAAGACCGTCATCCCGTCCGCCGGCATAAACGCGAGCCGGCGGGCGACGGAAGCGAACACGATTCCGCGGATTTCCGAAAACTCGTCCTTCAGGGAAAAATAAAGATGACCGCCCGAGATCCTCAAGTTGGATATCTCGCCCTTGATATGGATATTTTTCAGGTTCGCGTCGGTATCGAATTTATAGGCAAGGTAGCGGTTCAGGGCGCTAACGGTTAAATATTTATTCTCCATCGATATACTTCCTTATCTCGTCCAACAGCCGGTTATTAAAACGGGCGGATGTTTTATCGCCCAGGTCGCTGTATTCGTGGGTAATGTTAATGATTTCGTTGATAATAATGCTCTTCGGGGTAAGGGTATGAAGCATCTCGTAGACGCCGATCTGAATCAAGACGCGGTCAACGGCCGAAAGCCGGGAAAACGACCAATTCTTGATATTTAAGTTTATCACGCGGTTTATCTCGTCGCGGTTCTCAAGCACGCCCGCGACGAGTTCTTTGAAAAAATCATCGTCGTAGGGAACCGCGCCGTCGGCGTCGATAATGGCGTTCAAATACTCGATATCGATCAGTTCGCCGGTGATTTCATAATTATATAATACCATCATTGCTTTAATTCTGCTATTATTACGCCTCATATACACACCTGATACTATATTTTAACATATCGCGCGGCAATTTTAAAGTTTAAAATTGTTTTTTCAAACGTCCGCATAAAAAGAGAGGTTGCCCAGGCAACCCTCATCCCTTTACCGCTATCGCGTTTATTTAACCGGCAGTGCCGCTGACTTGCTCTACCGTCTGGAAATTGACGTAAATGTTGTCAAACTGGAAATTAAAGTTTTGCATCGCCATAATCAGGATCTCGTTCGCCTCGGCAATCGAGTGTTCGTCGGCAACGACGAGTACTTCCACGCCTTGCGAGGTGGCGTGAACAAAACAATCCTGGTAGCCGGCGTTGATGACTTGCAGTTCAAGAAGCAATTCCTTCTCGTTTAAGAAATTTATATAGCGTTTTTCGTCAATCGCCGCCGTTTTTTGTTCAAGGGTAGCGGTGCTGTCGGCAATAATCGCGTCCAATCCCAAAACGACTTGCGCTCTTTCCTCCCGGACCGCGAGACGCATTTCCGTCAGTTCCTCAAGGCGGCCGGTGGTCGTTTTGTCGCCGTCATCTTCATCGGTTGGTTTGCTGAATGGTGATTTGATATAATAAATGGTTAACATCATCACCAGAGTTAATAGTATCAATGCCAGTTGATTTTTCTTAAGCAAAAATCTCACCCTCCATAGTCAATAAACTATATGAAGATGAGATAAAATTTATACCATCATTAAACCAAATCTTCGGTATTATTTATCGCCGCGAGACTGATTAAATAAAAGAGAGAAAAGACATAAATATAGATATTCAAAAGTTTCGGGAAAAACCACAAGAAAATAAAGAAGACGATGGTTACGGGAACGCTCGCGATCGCCGCGATATTATAGTATTCCTTAAACTTCTTCATAATGCCGTTTTTCCGGAAAAACACCCATAATATTATAACCGTAATGAGAGTGAACAATACGCAGATCAAAAATGAAAACGAATAGGACTTTAGTTTAATCGTGTTGACGTTGCCGATAATCAGTTGCTCGAGAATATAGTCGCCGATTTTATAGCCGTTATCCTTGGGATTGTCGATATGAAATCGGAAGTCGGGAATATTGTTTTGATAATATACTTTTTTGCTTACGGTTTTCAAAGGCCGCCCGTAGTGGGATTTATTCAACTTGTCGATTCCCCAGGGATGCGCTTGGAAATAAAGGGCGTCGGAGGAAAGCATCAATAAATAATACTCGACGTTTTCCTCGTAGGGAAATTCCTCGACCGTGAATTTTTCCAACGGGTTAAAAGCGACTTCTTCTTCGTCCAAATACACTTTATTGACGTCAAACAAATCGACAACGATTACGAGCTTCTTTCTCACGCCGTCGGCGTCGAACGCTATTTCCCTTATGTAGTAAGCGATCTCGCCCAAAACCTCCGATTTTAACTCGCGACCGTCCTCGACCGCGAGCTCTTTGCTCACGAGATCGGCGATTACGTTGTTTACGACGGGGGTGTCGGGAAGTTGTTCAAGAACGAGGTAATTGTAATTCCCGCGGATGTCGCTCTCGTTAACGATGCGGTTGCTGCTGACCGGTATTCCCAACAAGAACGAGGATATCACGAAGATACCGAGGGCGATCGCCAGGTTCATCGATTTATATTTAATCATATGCACGGGCAGCACAAACGATTTTAATAAATCCCAAACTTTCATACGGACTCCTTATATTAAACTTTTTTCCGCTGCGTCCGGCGCGTTATTGATACGGTAAAGAACGTAGATATAATAAACCGCGAAAATAAAGATATACGAACCGATCACGTCCGGGAGGAACCAAGCCGCGACGAATGTCAAAAGCAATGGCGCGATGCTCGAAATCGCGGCGATATTGTAGTATTCTTTAAAATACTTAAGCCGCCCGGTC
>DGED01000043.1:0-10837 GCA_002385755.1 Caryophanales bacterium UBA3935
TACACCGACGACATCACCGTCGGTGATAACCCGGCGACCAAAGATTTGATTTTCACCCTAAAAAAATGCGGGCTCTACGAGATGCTCGTCGCGGAAGGGGTCAAAATCTTTAACGGTAAGGCGAATTCCGTTATTGTCAACGATAACGCGAAATACTACCGGCAGTTTGAAGTTTCTAAAGAAATTGTCGAAACCGACGTTTTGATTAACGCGCCAAAATTAAAAACCCATTCCCTGACTTATATGACCGTCGCGCAGAAAAACCTTTTTGGTTTTATTTACGGCTTGAAAAAGGCGGGATGGCATGTGAAAGCCAAAAACCCTTTGGAGTTCGTCGAAGCGCTTAATGACTTGTACGGGGCAATCCTAAACGCGTTTGCCGGGAAAAAGATGCTTCATATTTGCGATGGCATAATCGGCATCGAGGGAGACGGTCCCTCCCGCGCCGGCTTGACGAAAAAAGCCGGAATAATTATCGCTTCCGCCGACGCCGTAAGTTTGGATCGGGTCGCCGTCGAGGCCGTCGGCTTGAATCATCGCGATTTCCACATGAACAGGATCGCCGGAGAAAGAAGGTACGGAGAGAGCGATATTGATAATATTACGATTTTGGGGAATTCCATATCCGATTTTTCCGAGGCTCGATTCAAGGCGCCGGAAAACCGGTACAATTCCATGATTTTTAAAATGCTGAAGATAAAAAGACTGCGCAACATGTTGCTTGAATACCCGATTATTATCCCCGATTTGTGCATCCGGTGCGGCGAGTGCGTGAAAATTTGCCCGCCGAAAGTCATGACATTCCGCGGGAAATATCCGGCGGCCGATAAAGCAAAATGTATTCGCTGTTGGTGCTGCACGGAAGTATGCCCGCAAAACGCGATTACAAAAAGCAAAAAACCTTTGTTGGGAAAAATACTCTTAAGGCATTTTAAATGAAAAAAGCCCAATCACCTGGGCTTTTTCTTTTGATAATACGGGTAATAAACAACCTGATAGGGAACAACTTGCGGGTAACCGTAATATCCGTAAGGATAAGAATACCCGACGACTTGAACGTGTTTGGCCATTTTCTCTTCGGCTTTCGCTTTTTTAAGCAATTCCGGGGGATACCCGGGTTTTGCGGTTTCATCGATCTTAACGGCAACTTCCTCCGTGTCTTTTTTCTTTTTTTCGCTGTCGCTTTCCGGTTGTTTATCCGCGACTCCTTGAGCGGTCGAGGCCTCGAGCGGGATATCTTCATCCGCCGTCACGGTATACTCTTTATAGTTAAGTTTCGGGTAGTAGTCTTCAACAAACGGTTCCATATCGCTGATGTCCTGTTCAACCGCTTCCGTTATCGGGGGGATTTTCAGTTTGGTTCCGGGTACGATTTTATTCCATGACCTGATATGTTGGTTCTGTTCCATTAATTCTTCTTTGGTAACGTTATAGAGAAATAAAATATCTTCCAAAGTCTCGTTGTTCCTGACAATATGAAATTTCATTCTTATCACCTACACTAATATTTATGAATGCCGTCGACGTCTTATAACAAAAATCGTATCATCCAATACGATTTTAGTTGACATTCATGAAATTTTCATCGATTTCGTTTTCAAAATCATCTTCCAAAGTTTCGACAGAATCTACAGAAGTGAAAACCGTAACCATCATTTTTGTTTCCCCGATAACCTCGGCGACGACCTCAAACACGATTTCCAATTCTAAACCGGAATCCGTTATTTTCGCGTTCGTACAGGTCGGTTGCTGCAGTATCCTGACGATAACGTCACGAGAATCGCTACTTACTTCTTTCACAATCTGTCTTGTTTTGATTACTTCGCTGTAGCCGATAATCTTCTTGGCGATATCGGTTTTGGTGTTCTCGTCATAAGAATACCAGATATTAGCCTCAAAATTGCCGGCCACTTCCACTTTATTATCTATTAATGTCGCTTCGAATTCGTGATTTATAATCCAGCAACCCAATATGCTGAAAGCCTCGTTCTTCGGGGTAACGGAATCTTTGATACGAATAATCTTTTTCCCTTTTCCGACGATTGCTTTTGTAACTATTTCACGAATCTCATTCATACCTATCCCTCCTCAATAACAATATATTCAAAGCGTCGGTATATTGCTACTAGGCATTAATCCATTTTAATAATATGAGGGATATTATTCAATTATGCCGCGCAGGTGCCAGGTATAAGCTTTTTCGATTTTCACGTCGACAATCTCGCCGGTTAAGCTTTTCTCTCCCGGAAAATTTACGAGTTTATTGTGTTCGGAATAACCGGTGAGCATGTTTGCGTTCTTACCGCTAGGGCCGTCAACCAAAACTTTCACCGTTTTTCCTTCAAATCTTTTGTTTCCGTTTAGGTAGCCTTCGTTAACAAGCTTGTTTAATTCCTGAAGCCTTTGCTTTTTCACGTCGGCGGGAAGATCGTCCTTATATTTGCTCGCCGGCGTTCCCGACCGCGGCGAGTAAATAAAGGTAAACGCCCCTTCAAAACCGGCCCGTTTTACCATGTCCAGCGTCTCGGCAAAATCCTCATCGGATTCGCCGGGGAAACCGACGATGATATCGGTCGTGATCGCGATATCGGGGATATGCTCTCTTAAAGCGTCGATTAATTCGAGATACGCTTCCCTGGTGTACTTGCGGTTCATTTTCTTAAGTATTTTGTTGCTTCCGGACTGAACGGGAAGGTGAATATGCGGCATGATGTTGCCTCGCAACGCCATTACCTCGATTGTTCTTTGATCCAAGTCGCGCGGGTGCGCCGTGACGAAGCGAATCCGGGGAATGTCTATCCGGTTCAAATCGAGAAGCAAATCAGCAAACGTGTAACGGATATCGGTAAAATCCTTGCCGTAGGCGTTGACGTTTTGTCCGAGAAGCGTGACCTCTTTATAACCGCTCTCAGCTAATTCCTCGACTTCCGCGATTATGTCGCGATAATGACGCGACCTTTCCTTTCCGCGCGTGTAAGGAACGATACAGTAACTACAAAACTCATCGCATCCGTACATGATATTTACCCACGCTTTTTGCGGGAACGCGCGCTTCATCGGAACGCCCTCGACAATTTCCCCCTCTTTCGAATACACCCGCACAACCTTTTCTTTGGAAAAATACGCGTCATGTATATATTCGCCCAGGCGATGAAGATTATGGGTTCCGAAAACAATATCGACATGCGGGTATTTTTCCATCACTTTAAAAACGACGGATTCTTCCTGGGGCATGCAACCGCACAGAGCTATTAACAGGTCGGGATTATGTTTTTTTAAGTTTTTAATCCTGCCCAATTCCCCGAAAATACGGTTTTCGGCGTTCTCCCTAACGGCGCAGGTATTGAGGATAATAATATCCGCCTCGTTTTCAAACTCTGTCGGGCGGAATCCCGTCGCCTCAAGCAAACCGGCCATTTTTTCCGAATCGGCCAAATTCCCTTGGCATCCGTATGTTTTTATGTGGTATTTTTTATTATTGCCGATGCCGAGGAGATAATCGGGCAATTGATATCTTATTTGTTTTGTTTCTTTTTGCATTCTTCGCCGCGCTTCCTTAAGCGACGGGAAAAGATGCTTCTCATATTTATCTCTTGTCATTGAATTCACCTTATTTATTATACTAAATTTCACTAGCTCTTACAACAGCCACGCATACGTTATATTATACCAAAAGCCGCTTGAAGACGGATACAATAATTAATTTTTTATGATATAATATTATTATGATTAATGAATTGGATTATTATTATAAAAAGCGCCCCGTAAGCGGAGTTCAGGATTTTATAAAATATCTATACCAAAAACGCTTCGGGCCGGCGCATTTTATTAATGTTGATTATGATGTTATACATGATTTTTTCATGAAAGAAATTCAAAACTTAAATCCAGTCGCGTATCATGAGGATTTATACGATTACGCGGGGGACGTTTTCGCGCGCGTCAATCTTCGCCCTTATCAAGCTCTTGGGTTTGATTTGCGCGCCTTGTTCGAGCGGTTTATCGCCTCGTCAGAAGCGCAGGCAAACCACGAAATATTTTACGCCGATCTTAATATATTGTACTCCTACCTTCTGGGTAAAAAATTTGCCAAAGAGCAAATTGACGAAAAATACTCCCTAGCTAAGAAACCGGGTTTCATGTCCTTCCATCACAGCGAACAATACCGAAACACATACCGCCCCGCTTACCGTCTTATCAAACGGGAATTTATTAGCAAAGACATCAGATACGCGCAGTTTATTAATTACCTGCGCTCTTTTTCCCCGGAAAAGCCCGCGATAATCGCCGTCGAGGGGCGAAACGAAAACATGATAACGGAGTTTTGCGCGAAGGCGGCCGAAGATTTGCCGATAACGGTGATTAGCTGCGATCATTTTCGCGACGTTGATAACGAGAACGAATTCGGCATTAACAGCGAACGGCTTAAAGCCGAAGCGTTATCAAAACTCAAGCCGGGTAAAAACTTGCTTTATCGCAAATATAACCGCCGAAACCGCGAATATTCCCAAGTAAAGATTGAGAAAACAAAACAGCTCGTGTTAGTTGAAGGAATTTTCAGCGCCAACCCGAAATTAGCCGGTCGTTATGATGCGGTTATTTATATCGACGACGGGAAAGGTTTTCGCGAGCAAAAGACAATGATAAGTCCTGACGAGCGGGAATATAGAGAACTTTGGCTTTCCAGGCTAGATAAATATTACCGTAAATATAATATTATGTTCGGCTCGGATTTGATCGTATAAAAAAATGATATCGCGTTGATATCATTTTTTTAATCCAATTTGAAATTATTCTTCGCCAGGCATTCGCGAATAATCTCGACAGGCGTCGCCCCGCCATTGACGTAATCATTAATGACTTTCTCGCCCAAACCCCAGGTGTTTAAACCGACAATCTTATATTGGTCGTTAATCAACATGCTTCCGCTGCTGCCGCTGCGGATAATGGCGTCATGAATAATAACGTCATATTCGGTTTTATATTTGTCGTTTTCGATTTTGTTATAACCCAATACTTTCCCGGCGGTAATAATGTTGTTTCGACCGAGCGGGTTGCCTATTGAGAAAACCAAATCCCCGACCTTCGGATTCTTTGACGCCAGTTCAATCGCGTCAAGCGATTGTACGGATTGAAACTCAAGTACGGCTAGATCGTAATCCTTATCCATAAACACAACATTTGCCCTGGCGGTATTATTATATATGTCTTCAACCGTATAACGGTGATTATAATTATCGGCTAAATAAACGACGTGATAGTTGGTCATTATATAATGCTTATTGTTTTCTTTTTTTATGATTACGGCGCTCCCGGTCCCGTGATAAGGTCCCGGAATCTCGTTTCCGAAGACGGATTTGTAAGTTTCCGTTTCTATTTTCACATTCGAATTTATAACCACGGTGCTAATATAATTTAGCGTGTCCGCCGGAATACGAACCTCATTTTTCAATCCGTCGATAAGGAAACAAGCCGAGAGCAGCGAGACAAATAAAAAGGTCAACATGAGCTTTATTATTTTTTTCATTTTACCACCATTCATTGTTTTTAATTTTTTGAAAATATTCCTCGTCGGTTATCGCGTAACAATTTATATCGTGAACCGTCCCGTCATAATTTAGATAACCTTTTTTTCTCACGCCTTCGAATGTCAATCCCAACTTCTCGCATACCCGGCGCGATTGCGTATTCGTTACAAACGAGGTGCATTCAATACGTTTTAATCTCAACGTCTCGAATCCCCATGAAATAACCTTTTTCGATGCTTCAACCGCAATGCCGCATCCCCAATAAGCGGGGTTCACCGTATAGCCCAGTTCGGCTTTAAATCCTTTCACATAAGTATGCAATTCAACCGTACCGATCATCTTGTTGGTCTCTTTCCAAACGATCGCGAAAGTCCCCAATTGACCCTTTTTTTTCTTCTCGTGAAACAGCCTGATTATCGCGCGCGTTTCGCCCAGCGAGGCGTGCGGTTTCCAGCCGGCATTCGGACCGACGTGCGGTAGTCTCGCGTACTCAAACATATCAATATAGTCTTTTTCCCTAATCTCGCGCAAAATCAGCCGCGGCGTGAACAATACCGGTAGTTTCGCTTCCATCAGTCATCATCCTTTATGATTATTATATAAAAAATAACCGTTTCTTGCAACAATAAAAGAAACTCATTTTTAACTCGCAAATAAAAAGAAATGGGACTCGCCCATTTCCATAAACACTGTAATAATTCCCGAATCCTCGGCTATTTTCTATGCTCAACTATTAATTTAATAGCCGTCCGTTCTTCCCCCTCGATTATAATGTCACTGAAAGCCGGAATGCAAATAAGATCCTTCCCCGTCGGTGCTACATAACCTCTAGCAATCGCAATCGATTTAATGGCCTGATTAATTGCACCGGCGCCAATAGCTTGAATTTCCACAGCTTGTGCCGTCTTAAAGGCGTTGGCTAAAGCGCCTGCAACTGAATTTGGTTTAGACTTTGATGAAACTTTTAATACGTCCATAACTATCCTCCTGTTCTTAGGTCATAAAATTATATTCTTTGAAAAAAGAATTTATGACTTTTACAGGACTATTCTACCAAATTTATAGTGTCGATATTTGTTACTTTTTTTGAAATTTCATTAATTTCTAAAATAATCGCATTAAATTGCGTCTTCCCCTCATTTTCCGGAGAAAATCTTTCTTGCGTCCCGCGCAGAAAACGGTTGATTATCGTTTCTTTTTTGACGCCGATAACGCCGTCAAGGGCTCCGGTCATACCGACATCGGTAATATAGGCGGTTCCGTTATCCAAAATCCGGGCGTCGTTGGTTTGAACATGAGTATGCGTCCCGTATATAACTTGGATCCTGCCGTCAAAACAGTGAGCGTATGCTATTTTCTCGCTTGTGGCTTCGGCGTGAAAATCGCAAATGTAGAGGTCGCTGTCTAACTTCTCAAGCAATTCCTCTGTTTTCGCAAACGGGCAAGAATTTTCTTCGCTCATATACACTTTGCCGATCATTTGCATAACCGTGACGGTAAGATTATTGCGCCTAAACGTCGCGTAGCCTTTTCCCGGCGAATTCTCAGGAAAATTATACGGCCTTATGACATTATCGACTTCCTCAATATAGTTAAAGATACCCCTGTTTTCAAAAGCGTGATTTCCCAGGGTAACTACCGTTACTCCCTGCTCAAGGTACCAACGGTAATGCCTTTCGTTTAAACCGCGCCCATGCGACGTATTCTCACCGTTCACGATAATAATATCGATTTTTTCTTTTTCTTTAATTTTTTTAACGTTTTTTTCGAAACTGGCGCGGCCGAGTTTTGAATATACGTCTCCGACTATTAATACTTTCATTTTTTAGCACCTTTAAATATTATACCATATAAATCTGCTTTTACAATAAAAAAAGTATTCGCTAGTATCGCCTATTTAAAACAAAAAAAGTTTCCCGTTAGGGAAACTCTATTTTGCAATTTCATGAACCCTGGTTTCTCTGATAACCGTGACTTTAATCGTGCCGGGATAATGAAGGTCATTCTCGACTTTTAAACGGATATCCCTGGCTAATTTATATGCTTGCACGTCGTCGATTTCTTCCGGTTTTACAAGTATTCTAATTTCCCGGCCGGCTTGCAATGCGTATGATTTATCCACGCCCTTAAATTCATTGCAAATATCTTCAAGCTTCGTCAAACGTTTAATATAGTTTTCCAAAGATTCGCTGCGAGCGCCGGGGCGAGCCGCGGACAACGTATCGGCGGCGGCTACCAGTTGGGCGATAATTGTTTTTGGTTCTCTGTCGCTATGATGTGAACCGATAGCGTCTATAACAACCGGATGCTCCCGGTATTTTTGGGCAAGCTCCAAGCCAATATCGACATGACTCCCTTCCATTTCGTGATCGGCGGCTTTTCCGATATCATGCAGTAATCCGGCTCTTCGCGCTAATATTTCGTTTTCGCCGATTTCCGCCGCCAGTTTTCCGCTTAAAAAAGCGACTTCCAAGGAGTGGGATAAAGCGTTTTGCCCATAGCTTGTTCTAAACTTCAATCTTCCGATCAGTTTAATAATTTCCGGATGAACCCTTCCGATTCCCGTTTCAAATACGGCTTTTTCACCCGCTTCTCGTAATTCGTTATCCATTTCTTTTTTCGATTTCGCAACCAATTCCTCGATGCGCGACGGTTGAATCCTTCCGTCGGCAATCAACGCTTCCAATGTCCTGCGGGCTATTTCTCTTCTAATGGGATCGAAACAAGAGAGAACAACGGCTTCGGGGGTATCGTCAATGATAATATCAACCCCGGTATTAGCCTCGATTGCTCTGATGTTTCTGCCCTCGCGCCCGATAATACGTCCTTTCATTTCATCGTTAGGGAGCGGAACCACCGAAATTGTTTTTTCGGACACGGTTTCGCTTGCGTACTGCTGAATCGCATTGGCCAGTAGACTTTGGGCTTTGCGACTGACTTCCGCTTTAGCTTTGTCTTCGGCGTCTTTAATTAACAACGCTATTTCGTTGGCCATCTCATCTTCCACTCTTTGAAGAATGATGCTTCTGGCCTCCTCGATATCTAAACCGGAAATTTCAAGTAATTTCTTGCTTTGCTCTTCAATTAATTCTTCCACTTTGCTATATTGTTCGTCTAGCATTGATTTACGTTCATCGTTTTTTTGCTCCTTAAGATTCAAAACCTCTTCGCGTTTGTCGAGATTGGCGCTGCGGGCGTCCAATCTTTCCTCGCGTTGCGCCAACTTGCGTTCTAGATCATCAACTATTCTTCTTCTTTCTCTTATTTCGCGTTCAACTTCATTACGTAAATTTCGAATCTCTTTTTCGCTCTCTTGTTTTAACCGATATATCTCTTGCTTGGTTTCAACAAGCATGTTCTTGCGATTTTCATCAGCCAGCCTTTTGGCATCTTCTATAATCTTTTGCGCGGATTTTCCGGTCTTTTCATATTTTTTATGAAAGGCGTAATACCCGATGCCAAATCCAATCAATATAAGCAATATGGAAGTAATTACATAAATAGAGACCTCAAGAAAATTACCCATTAACAGGTTAATTTCTGGCATCTATTTGCACCTCCATAGAAGACGTCTAAAATATTTAATTTTTAGTCTACTTAAATTATTATAACTTATTTTTATTCCATAGTCAATTATTATTTTCCATTAACATGACATTCGGCTAAAACTTGCTCAACGGGAAAAATCAAATTGCCGAATAATTAGCGCGGAAAAAATAATCTTTTCTCAGGAACGAAATTGTTAACGAATTTTGTTGGCTGGGTATAAAAAAACCGGCTAAACCGGTTTTTCCATGAAAGCGGCCCGTATTTTTTCCTCAATTTCTTTCGCCAGGTTGGGATTGTTCCGCAGATATTCCTTGACGTTTTCTCGTCCTTGTCCCAATTTTTCATCGTTATACGAAAACCACGCGCCGCTCTTCGCGATAATATCGTGCGCGACACCCAAATCAATTATTTCTCCCTCATAAGAGATACCCTTGCCGTAAATCAGATCAATTTCCGCGGTTTTAAACGGCGGAGCGACCTTGTTTTTTACAACTCTCACACGCGTCAAGTTCCCGATAATATCGCCGCCTTTCTTTATCGTATCGACGCGTCTAATATCCAAGCGAATGGTGGAGTAAAATTTTAAAGCCCTGCCGCCGGAGGTCGTTTCCGGCGACCCGAAGAGAACCCCAACTTTTTCCCTGATTTGATTAATAAAGATGGCGATGGTTTTGCTTTTTGATATCGCGCCGCTCAGCTTGCGCATCGCCTGTGACATCAGGCGGGCTTGCATGCCGATATGAGCGTCGCCCATATCGCCGTCAATCTCGACTTTTGGAACCAACGCCGCGACCGAATCGATAACGATAATATCAATCGCGTTGCTGCGGATTAAATGCTCGGCGATATCAAGCGCCTGCTCGCCGGTATCGGGTTGCGATAGAATTAGATTGTTAATATCTATACCCAAGTTTTTCGCATATACCGGGTCAAGAGCGTGTTCGGCGTCGATAAAAGCGGCGTAACCGCCTCTTTTTTGCGCTTCCGCAATTGCGTGCAAAGCGAAAGTTGTTTTACCGCTGCTTTCCGGCCCGTAAATTTCAATGATTCTCCCGCGCGGGTAACCGCCTACCCCCAAAGCGATATCCAACGTTATTGAGCCCGACGGGATCACTTCGATATCCCCAATGGCCTTTTCGCCCAATTTCATAATCGAGCCTTTTCCGAATTGTTTTTCGATTTGCTTAAAAGTCTCTTCCAATAATTTTTCTTTATCTTCTGCCATAAACGTCTCCTTATTTTTTCTCAAATATTAATGTCTTGTTTTTAATAAAATAATCAAACCCGGATATTAATGTCAATAAGCCGGCGATGGCTATCAATATCAAAGCCGTAATATCTTTTGCCGATTCGCCCAGCAAAGCAAAGGGATAGCAATTGACCAACAAAACGATAATCATGATCATTTGCGACACAGTCTTTGCTTTCCCGAGTTTGCTCGCGGCGATTACGACGTTTTCGTTAACCGCGAGCAGCCTGATTCCGGTAACGATAAACTCGCGGGCGATCATCAAAGTCACGACAAATCCCAACCCAAACCCGAAAGCCGAAAAACGTCCTCTCTCCAACAAAACGATAATAGTCGCAAAAACCAAAAGTTTATCGGCAAGAGGGTCCATAAATTTGCCGAAATTTGTGATGATATTCCTTTTCCTTGCGATATAGCCGTCCAAGAAGTCGGTAAACGAGGCCAGGACAAAGATTACCAATAAAACTATGTTTTCCAAAGTAATTTCCGTTCCCCGGCTTAAGTCGCCAAA
>DGED01000043.1:11017-21584 GCA_002385755.1 Caryophanales bacterium UBA3935
CCTAGCGATTCCGCGGCGATTAACCCGCTCGTCCAGGCAAAATGTAAATTATAGCCGCCGCACGCCCCGTCAATATCAAGCAGCTCGCCGATAATATACAATCCCGGAACAAGCTTGGAAGAAAAATCGGCGTTAATCTCATCGACATCGACGCCTCCCAAAGTAATTTGCGCCAGGCCAAAACCATATGTCCCGGCCACCGTTAACTTATAATTGCCAAGCGCGGTAAGAATGTTTTCAACGGTGAACTTATCTATCTTTCTCCCAACCTCAAGCGCCACCATTTTCGGTAAAATCCCCAGCAAGACATCAGGTTTGGGGCGGTTTTCAATAATCTTGACGACCGCGTCCCGGTCGGCGTTACTTAGGAAATCTATTATGATCTCGCTGCCGGGAACGGCGTGACGCGATAAATTTAAGGTCAGGATTCCCGATATCCCCTGGTCTTTAAAGAGAATCTCGCCTTCCTCTCGGTAAACGAGTTTTCCTTCGTTAGCGACCGAGGCCCGGCACTTGACGCGAAGGCCGCGCAAACTCTTCAAGGATTCCGTCGTCCGCAACGGAACAAGACCCGGGCGGGTAGGGATTATTTCGTGTCCGAGGTTAGCGGCCAATTCATATCCGTTAGTTTCCGCCTGCGCCTTCGATCCGCACGCCAAAACAACGTAATCGGCTTCCATCTCCGCATTATTAAATGTAACAGTAAATTTGTCTTTTTTGATTATTCCCGTGACCATCGCGTCGCATATGACCTCGATATTATAAAAATCGAGCTGGCGCCGTAAAATATCCAAAACCGACGCGGCCGTTTCGCTATAGGGATAAACGCGGGACGCGTGATTGCTTTTGGTCAATAAACCAATGCCGGAAAAAAACGTGATAATATCATTTACGTCGCGTCTTTCAAGGCATTGTCGTAAAAAACCCGGGCGGTTATAATAATCCGGTCTCATATCGTAATTGCTTAAATTGCAACGACCGTTCCCGGTTTTCAGTATTTTTTTTCCGACACGATCGCTCTTTTCCAATATCGTAATCTTTATATCGGGCGCGACTTGTTTCAACCTGATCGCGCAAACCAAACCCGAAGCGCCGCCGCCGACGATTATAACTTTCTTTTTCATCTCAAACCTCGTTAAGACAATTTACATACCATTTAAAACTATTATACCAACGTTTATGTCGTTATTCAAGAACAACAATCTTCTTGAAAAAAATGAATAAAAAAATTGCGTTTTTTTCAAAACTTTGATAACATATTGATGGGCACACTTTATCGAGCATGTTCTCCTTAAAGCGGGCCTTTTTCTTTTAATGATATTTTCAGAAAAAAATCAAATAATAATTCGGGAGGCATATCATGGCAAAATATATATTTGTAACGGGAGGCGTCGCCTCTTCCCTCGGAAAAGGCATTGCCGCGTCTGCCCTGGGCAACTTATTAAAGAGTAGGGGACTGAATGTTTTTATGCAAAAATTCGACCCGTATTTAAATGTCGATCCGGGCACAATGAGCCCTTATCAGCACGGCGAGGTTTTCGTTACCAAAGACGGGGGCGAGGCGGATCTCGATTTGGGACATTATGAACGCTTCCTTGACGTGTCGTTAACAAAAAACGCCAACGTAACAGCCGGGAAAATTTATCAAACCATTATCGAAAAAGAAAGGGCAGGCGAATACCTCGGCCAGACGGTCCAGGTAATCCCACACGTGACCGATGAAATTAAAAACAAGATTTACGCCGCGGCCAAGGAAAGCGGCGCCGATGTCGTTATCACCGAGATCGGCGGGACCGTGGGCGATATCGAGTCGCTCCCGTTTCTAGAAGGGGCGCGCCAGGTAAGGCGAGATGTCGGGATTGAGAACACGTGCTATGTTCACGTAACGCTCGTTCCTTATTTGCGCGCCGCCGGTGAAATCAAAACAAAACCAACGCAGCACAGCGTCAAAGAATTACATTCATTGGGGATTAACCCGGATATTATCATTTTAAGATCCGAGATGCCGATTAACGACGCCATTAAAGAAAAAATCGCCTTGTTTTGTGACGTGAGTCCGAATGCGGTAATTCATTCGCCCGATGTCGATATATTATACGAAGTAGTACTTAAGTTGCACGGGCAGGGATTGGATCAGTTTGTTTGCGAGCATTTGCGGTTGAACACAAAAAAACCCGATTTATCCGACTGGCGAAAATTGATCCAAACTATCAAAAACCTCAGCCGCGAAGTGACAATCGGGTTGGTCGGGAAATATGTTAAATTACGCGACGCGTATATCTCCGTTTGCGAGGCGTTAAATCACGCCGGCTATTATCATAACGCAAAAGTCCGGGTCGACTGGATTGATGCCGAAAAATTAACGGCTGAAAACGCCGGCTCGCGCCTTTCCGGCGTCGACGGCATTCTCGTTCCCGGCGGGTTCGGCGACCGCGCGATCGAAGGAAAAATTACCGCCATCAGGTACGCGCGGGAAAATAATATCCCGTTTTTGGGAATTTGCCTAGGCATGCAACTGGCGGCGATCGAATTTGCCCGCAACGTCGCCGGCCTGGAAGGCGCGAATTCCACCGAGGCTGATAACAGCACGCCGCACCCCGTTATCGATTATTTGCCCGATCAATACCGCGGGATCAGGCTGGGCGGCACTATGCGCCTGGGAGACTATGAATGCGAGATCAAAAAAGACACGAAGGCGTTTGCTGCTTATAAATCATTAAGCGCGGCAGAACGGCACCGGCATCGTTACGAATTCAACAATCGCTTTAAAAATATTCTGGAAAACGCCGGCATGGTTTTTTCGGGACTAAACAAGCAAACCGGACTTATTGAAATAATTGAACTCCTCGAGCATCCCTGGTTTGTGGCTTGCCAATTTCATCCCGAGTTTATTTCCCGCCCGATGCGTCCCCATCCTTTATTTCGCGAATTTGTCGGCGTGGCGATAATTAAAAAAGAAGCGGGGTCGGCGAAATAATAAAAAGAGGATTAATAATCCTCATTCTAAGATGTTCTTGATTAATTTAAAAGCCACATCAAAAATACCGTTAATGATATTCTCGCCTTGTTTTGCGAGCGAATTCGACAAATTAGGGTCGACTTTCTCTTCGGAGACCGGGGTGTATTCATTGCCGGGCGTGACTATTTCTTTCTCGAAATCATCCAACCTTTCCTTTAAATCTTGACTCGCCGTATCCCGCGTCGGTTTCCCGGCGATGATCCCCATCAGAAAGAAACAAAGAAGCAAAAAAACAATACCGGCTCTTTTCATTCACTTACCTCCAAACATGATAAAATAAGTTCCGGCGTCCTTGATATTGATATTAAACAAAAAAGCGATCAAATAGTCAAACCAAACGCCAAAATACGAATCAGACGTAACAATCGGCAATTGCCCCCGAAGCAGCGCCGCGTTTTCCATTTGGCGGAACAAAGGAAAGAAGTTACTATTTACCGACTGGTAAAACATCGCCGCGACGCCCAAGAGCGCGATAATAGCGTATTTAATTTTATCCATCGGTTAATTATATGCGTCAACTGATAATTCCATTATCGACAATCGTATGTAATGTCCGGTCGATGGCGCCGCTGATTACCCGCGTGAGGTTTTCGATATCAATATCAATCTCTTTCGGGGTAACCATCAAGTTATAGCCGTTGGGAGTGAGGACTTCCTGCAGGAGCTGGATTTTTTCCTCCTCGCCCAATAACCCGAACTCTCCCAAAAACTCTTTCGTGTATTTTTCTTCCGGATGTTGCGCGTTCGTCAAATTAATTTTTTCCGGAGCGAATATAATTTTTTGACCGGGCGTTTCTTTCTCGTTCATTTTTTGATTGAAATACTTAAGCATTAAATCAATCGTGTCGTAAGCGATTGTAACCGCGTCGACGACCGTGGGCACGCCGATGGCGATAACCGGGATGCCGATGGTTTCCTTGCTTAGCTCTTTGCGGGTGTTGCCGACCCCCGACCCCGGGGAGATGCCGGTATTGGTCACCTGGATTGTCTTGTTTACCCGGGAAACCGCCTTTGCCGCCAAAGCATCGACGACAATCACATAATCAACCTCAATTCTCTTGATGACCGCCTCGGTAATATCATAGGTCTCGATACCCGTGTTTCCCATTACTCCGGGGGCGATGGCGCTTATCTCGCTTATGCCTTCCGACACCTCTTCGGGATTCAGAATAAACATATGCCGGGTCACGATGACATTATCCATTACCATCGGTCCTAACGCGTCGGGAGTTACGTTAACATTGCCTAAACCGACTAACAGTCCCTTTTGCTGAGAAGGGTTGATGTTTTCCGCCTTCAATACTTCTTTTATGATCAGGCTTAACGCTTCCTCGCATTTGACCAGGTCGTCATGATCATGAGTTTTTATCGCCGTTGTGTCCAAGCAATAATATATTCCCGGTTTTCTGTTAATTTCCTTTCCGACTTTCTCGGGAATTACCGTTCTCTTTATAATAAATTTATCGTGTTCGAACTCATCGTTAATAACTTCGGAGACGTCTTCTATCTTTTCGATATCCAAAGCCTCGAAAGCTAAGTCGGTACGAATTTTAAACTTGTCAAGTTCCATAATTTTCACCTCGTTGTTATTGTATGCCAAAACAAAAAAAATAAAAAGGCAAATAATGGTGTCGATATGGAAGAAAGCCTCCACTGTTAATTATGAAATTATGTCTCTTTGCGTTCCGTTTGAGGAAAAATCAATATTTTCCTTGATTTATCTTTGTT
This sequence comes from Caryophanales bacterium UBA3935, assembly GCA_002385755.1. Lineage (GTDB taxonomy): Bacteria > Bacillota_I > Bacilli_A > ML615J-28 > CAG-698 > UBA3946. The sequence continues at coordinate 15,765 of DGED01000043.1, forward strand.
TTTTTGGTAAAATAACTTGTAGCAAATTGGAGGTATTATTATGGCAAACATTAAGCAACAAGCTAAGCGTATTATAACAAGCCAAAAAAGTAGATTGAGAAATATCTCTTTTAAATCCTCTACCAAAACAGCAATAAAAAAAGTTGAATCCGCAGTGAAAAATAATAACTATGAGGAAGCTGTGGAAGCTTACAGGGTAGCTTCTAAAAAGCTTGACAAGGCTTTGGCAAAAGGGATTTATCATAAAAATTTCGTCAGTCGCAACAAATCCAGATTGGCAAAACTTATTAATACGATAGCTTAAACATCGATAAGATGTTTTTTTTATGTTAAAAAGGATGCTCTTAGGCATCCTTTTTTATATTCCAAACAAGAAAAATTCCAATCCGGTCCTAACATCGGTCTGACCGCTTTTAATCTTATAATCCAACTCGCTTAAGCGCGAAACGTATTTGCGCAGCAACTCGTAATCAAGCGAGCGGGCGTTTTTAACCATGTAATACGCCCTTCCGGACGAGACGCCCATTGTCTCGGCGACGGCGGCTTGGTTGTATCCGCCTTTCAACATCAAATTAACCGTCAATAGCTCGCGCATGCTCTTTGCTACTAAGTAAAACAAATAGTTAGCGTCATTTCCAATTTTTATTAAATCCCGGTAGATACGAATGGCTTTGTTTTTATCTTGCGCGATAATCGCGTTGGACAAAGCGAAGACATCGTTTTGAATTTCCCTGATGACGACCTTTTTGACGGTATCCGCGGTAACGGTCGCGTTTTCGCCGACATAAGCGATTAACTTATCGAGTTCGTTTTTGGCGTTCATTAAATCCTTGCCGACGAGTCGGAAAAACTCCCGAGCCGCCTCGTCGGTAATAACGACATTATTAATCGCCCCTTGCCGCTTAATCCAACCATGCATCTCGATTTCCGATAGTTCTTTGCTATAATTAACGTTTCCCGCAAGCAGTTTCTTTACTTCCGTTTTTCTTTCGTCCGGTTTGATATTATAACCGTTAATAATAAAAACTGTCGTCTCCATCGGCGAATCCAAATATTCCAGAAACCTTTTCTTTTCATCCTTATCCAAATTATTCTCCGCGGACAAAAAGAGCGGGTTTTTGATTACGATTACTTTCGCGGCGCTCATAAACGGCGGGGTTAGCGCGTCGTTTAGAGCTTCGGTTAATGTCGATGTGTCAAGGTCGTAATAAGTTATATTGTACTCGTCGGCCCCTGATTCGTTGATAAGACGTTTGATTTTATTTTCAATTAAAAATTGTTCATTGCCAAGAAATAAATGTACAGCGCCTATTTTCATAATTAATTCCAAATTTCGTAAACATAGATTCTTTTTTCTGTTTGATCATATATCAATAATATGAAATGATACTCTTCCGCGCCGGAAGGCAAATCATATCTATTGTTTTTCAGATCATAACAAAGATAATACCCGGAGGGCGAATATATGATAAATTCTTCAGTAGTGATTTCCGTCAAGTATTGCATCTCTGATGATGTCAAGGGCAAAAGTTGCCGGCGCGGATCATTCTCTATCTTCCCCAGAAAAACTTCCGCGTCATCATCGTTTAAATGATAAGAATAAGCGTTTGTTTGAAAATCATACATCTTAAAAACATTCGAATGCTGATAATACTCTCGAGGTAAATTGTTAGGAATTTCGATGCCAAGTTTTTCCGAATATTTTCGGGCTGAATTGAATAATTTGGCGGTGTAATTAATGTGGTAAGCCAAAAAGATTACGGACAAAAAAGCCGTTACAACGCCAAAAATCATTCCCCAATCGGTGCGTCTGCTGCTTTGAATTTTCATGCTTTTTATCCCGAAAAAAATGGCGAGGAACGAAAATACTCCGGCAAGAACGCAAAAAATCGCTATATGCCATATCGTTATATGCCATAAGAAAAACGCAACTGCAAAACCTGCGATACCAAACCCCAGGGAACAGCTGGCTAGGTTAGGATCGATCACGGGTCTGCGCCCCTCATGTTCGGCGGTTTCGCTTTCCCGCGCTTTCGCATCAATTTCAAACCGGCTTCCGCACACGGAACAGAAATTAGCATCATCACTTGTTACGTGATCGCAATTTTTACATTTAATCATAACAGCAATCTCCTTCTTGTTTATGATAAAACAAAACTACGCGGATGTCAAGGATTTATAAATGAGAAAAGGCGCTCGCGCGCCTTTTATATATACTCATCAAATATTATGAAACATAATATTTGATGGACAAAATTATTATTTACTTTATTGTATCAAATATACTCTCTTTTTTCCGATATTTATATTTTACGGAATAATGCAAATCAGTCCGGTAAATGACGACGTTATATCTTTGCAATGTCGCGATCGTCCGTTCCGACGGAAATCCAAATTTTTCAACCCGGCCCGTCTGAATTACGGCATAACGCGGTCTGATCCGCGATAATAATTCCCGACTTGTCGCGGTATTGCTTCCGTGATGAGCGACTTTTATAACGTCGACCGGCAAATTCATCGCCGCGATTTTATTTTCTATTTTTTCGCTAATATCGCCCAAAAATAAAAAATAATATTCGCCAACATAGACATGGACTACAATACTATTGTCGTTTTCGTCGTGATAAAAAGCATCCGGATGCAAGATGTGAAAAACGAAAGCGCCGCAGGTTAATTTATCGCCTTTTTTGACTTTAATATTTGCGACGCGAGACAATTCACTATTATCATATGCGCTTACGACAATATTATTGACAGCAATTTCTCTGATAATATTGTATGCTTCACCATTGTGATCGTTATGATTATGAGTAATGATTAAATAGTCAAGCTTTTTAACGCCCCGCCTTTTTAAATAAGCTGTTACTTCATTGTTTTTACCGTCTCCCGTGTCAATTAAAACATTGCAGCGATTGCAACAATCGGAAATTAACGTCGATTCGCCATTATATAAATCCAAGAAAACAATCTCGGGATAAGATTTGAAGTAAAGCGAGTTGGACGCCGCGAACAAAAACAACAATAATAGCGAAACAAAAAAATAACGATATTTTTTCCGCGCGTAGCTTTTTATAATTGCCGCCAAAAACAAGTAATATACTATTATCGCGACAAACGGTAAATCCGGGAACCTAATCCTTAAAGCAAAATTGTCCGAAAGAAAGACGGTAAAATCTATAAATGCTTTAACGAAATAAAAATAAATCCACGAAAGAATTGGGAGAAACAATACCAAAAAAGATAATGGCAAAATGATATATCCGACAAAATCTATATATACGGCGTTAACGAGCGGACTTAGAAAATTTATCTCGTTGTTAAGATTTACGATTATCGGCAATGTGATGATCCAGGAGAATAATGATGTTAAAAGCAACTGGATCAGATGCTTGGTTTTATAAAGCAAAGGAGCCGTCGTAACGATTATCAACGTGACCGTAAAGCTAAGAACAAATCCGCTGTGATAAAGGTAATATGGATTCCACAATACTAGCAGGACAAATATCAAGGACAACAAATCCAGGGACGAAAAACCTAATTTCAGTCTCTTGTTTAAATAGTAACCGTCGTAAAGCAAAACCGCCCTTACTATCGAGGGGGTAAAATTAACCAACAGGGCGTACAAAAAAAGAATTCCCAGAATAATCGTTTCCGACCGGCCTTGATTAATTTTAATCAAGCGAAAAAAACGGTTTAGGAAAATTATCAATAAGCCGACATGCAAACCCGATATCGCAAAGAGATGCGAAATGCCGTTAATCTTAATCGCTTCCTGAAAATCGTCCGCGAACCCTCCCGATTCCCCGAGAATAATCGCCTGAAGAAAACTTAGAACGGGTTCGTCAAAAAGCGAATCAAGATGCCGGTATAATTTCTGCCTGATAAGACCGGGGTCGAAACGTTTGCCGACAACCTTTACCGAGCCGGCTTTAACGACTCCGTTAACCCTCCTTTGTTTCAAATAATTCCGGTAATCAAAACCGCCTTCAATGCGGGCGCCTTCAACATTTCCGCGCGAACCTTTCACCTCGATCTTGTCGCCAATGTCAAGGGGCTTGAAGGAAGCGTCATAAACATAATACTTTTTATTGCCGCTTGCGAGCGTTATTCGGTTATAATGTTTGTACGATTTCACGTCCGTGACGAAACCAATCGCATCATCGACCGGCGCCGGTTCATACTTCTTTTCCTCATAAGCAAATCGCGTTATAAAAAGCAATGTAACCGTAAGACCGGCGTAAAATATCATTCTGTTTTTCTTAAAAAGGTAAAGCGCATACGCGATGAATAAAAACACGGCAACAATACATTTATAGGCTATAATAAATAAAAGCAGAAAAAACGCTACAAGAAACCAATTATTCAGAAGCGCCTTATAGGCAGATGAATTCTTTAATTTGTTCCAGAATATTTTTCGATATGCCGTTAACATTCGTCAAATCCTCGATAGCGTTGAACCTGCCGTTTTTATTCCGGTAATCAACGATGCCGCGGGCGCGACTTTCACCGATGCCGGGCAATTGCATCAATTCTTCGATCGTCGCCGAATTAATTGATATTTTGCCTTCGCTTTTCTCTTCGGATTTGGCGGTGATATAAACCACCATTCCGTCGGATAGCTTTGCCGCGAGATTTATGCCGGCGGTGTCGGCATTGGCGGTGAAACCGCCCGCCAAAAAGATTAAATCGTTGACGCGGGAATCTATGTCAAGTATGTAAAGGCCTGGTCTTTTAACCTCGCCCTTCACTTCCACGACCACACCGGCAACGCCGTTCCGTTCCTCGTTGACAACGGGAACCGGTAATTCTTTTCCTCCTTTCTTTGGCCAAAAACCGATAAACGCGATAACGCCGACAACGGCGATAGTCGCTATTTTATGCCATGTTTTCTTCATTTTATCACCTCATCACTATATTATTATTGGGGAACTTTTTTTCCGTTTGTATTTTCTTTTAACCAAAATTGTGATATAATATTTGTGATAAAAATAAAACTTATAAAGAGGAGTATGTATGAGAAGAGATGTATTTTTTCTTGTTTTCTTAGTTTTTCTGTTTGGCTTGGTCTTGTTCGGATGTAAAAAGGAGCCGGACAAAGACAACGGAAAAGAAACGAAACCGACAATTTCCGTTTCTGTTAACCAATTTAAGTTAAAAGAAGGTGAAACCGCAACTATCGAGCCAAGCTTATCGAACACTAGCGAGAACCTGAAGATTTTGTTTTCTTCGGAAGATCCCGACGTCGCGACTGTCGATGAGAACGGCGTGATAGTCGCCATAGGCGAGGGGGAAACAACCGTCACCGTTTCCCTGGAAGAATATCCCGACGTAAAGACCACCGTGACGGTTGTCGTCGAAGCTCAGGAAGAGGAAGTAGTTTTGGCGATTAATGGTCCCGATTCCGTTTATGTCGGCCAAACCATCCAATTGACGGTAACCGACCCGGAACCGGAAGGCAACATTATTTATTGGGATACGAAAGATCAAAGCATAATCTCGGTTACACAAACGGGGATCGTTACCGGGTTAAAAGGCGGCACGGCCGTTGTTAGGGTTATTTCCGGAAACACAGGAGAATCGGTTGAAAAAACGATCACGGTCTTGATTCCCGATCCCGAATCCTTAGAGATTGGCGGTCTCGACGGCAAACGCGTCACTTACAACTCCGTAATAAGACTCGTGGCGAAAATTTCGCCCCAAGGCGCGACCGGCGAAATCGAATGGGAATCATACGACGAGGATGTCTGCGTTATTGACGAGACGGGCAAAATTCAGCCGTTACGCCCGGGAGAAGTAACGATTCGCGCGACGATTAAAAAT
>DGED01000056.1:0-2995 GCA_002385755.1 Caryophanales bacterium UBA3935
CCGGGCGATTTTTTGCGCCGGCATATCAGGAAAAAAATAACGAGCGTTTTTCCTTCGACGACAACGAACGCGACCGCCACCATGATGAGCCTCTCTTACCCGGGCGAGCATTGCTGGTTGGGATGGAGTTTGTACTTCTCGGAAATCGGCGCCGCGGTCGACGTGTTATTGAAGAAACTTTCGGGCCGGGACGAAAGCGCCCCCGCCGGGTTGATTGACGGGGCCATTCCATACGAGTGCTATTATAACCTGATCGAAAACCCCAAGATTCCCGCGTATACCGTCTTTCCGGAAATCGTTGATCGCGGGCATAGCGAAAACCACTTTACCTATGACAGTTTCGATGAATTGTTTGAAACGCTTGCGTCGCTATGCCGCCTTCCAGAACGTAAGCTCATATTTGCTTACTCATCCGAACCGGATACCGCGATGCACGGCTTCGGCGCGGGGTCGCCGGCCGCCGGGAAGGTAATCAGGGAAATAAACGACCGCGTCGCCGCTTTCGCGTCCGAAGCGGGCGCCGACGCGCTGCTCGTCGTTACCGCCGACCATGGCCAGATCGATATTACCCGGCATATCGAACTTTACCGCGACCAAGAACTCGCGGGGTTTCTTTCCCGTCCCTTATCGCTCGAAGGCCGCGCCGCGTCCATTGCCATAGCTTCCGGTCGGGAGAAAGAATTCCGCGATTACTTTCTTGCGAAATACGCGGGAAGCAAGCTTTACCGCGCGGAAGAATTAATCGCTTCCGGCGTTTTCGGCGTCGGGGTTAAAGCCAGGGGACGCGAATTTCTCGGCGATTATATCGCCGTTCCCGAGGACGGCGCCGCTTTTCTCCTCCACGGTCAGGCGTCCCCGTATCCCGGAAATCACGGCGGTTTGCTTCCGGGGGAAATAGAAGTCCCCTTGATTATATGGGCGAAGTAGAAACCGATTAAAGATCAGACTATAAATAAAAGCCTGTCGATTGAACAGGCTTATTTTTTACAGTAAAAGCGGGGGCGAACTCACCGCCAAAGACGGTAACGGTAATTTTCTTCCATCGCGTCTTTTTTTGTCGGGTGCGTGGTTCCGAAGGGATGATTGGGCGGGGCGTATATTGAATAAAGTTTCAGCGGCTCGCGGCCGGTGTTATATAGGTTATGCCACATTCCCGCGGGGATAATTATCACGGAGTCGTCCTCGACGTTTTCCTGAAAATCAGCCGCTCCCTCGGCCTTGCCCATGACGATTACTCCCCTGCCTTCCTCGATGCGGAGAAATTGGTCGACGTCGGGATGCATTTCCCAACCGATATTTTCCCCGACGCCGATGCTCATCAGCGTTAATTGCAGGAAATTCCCCGTCCAAAGCGCCGTCCGAAAATTTGTGTTTCGCTTCGTTATATCCTCAATATCAACGACGAACGGCATCTTCCCGTAATCCCTGATCGTCATCGCGGGGCGGTGAAAACGGGATTTCATAGAAGACTCATCGGGCCGGTAATTATAAATATGACGAAACATGACGAAAACCTCCTTTCATCTTATATTATGAATCGGTTGGGATATTGTTATGGTTTCGCGGGTTTTCTTTCAAGCAAATAAATTGACGCGCGGGGATATTAGTTTATAATATAATTAGGAAGAAGTGAAATAATAGAAATAAGCGAAAAGGAAAACGATATGAAAAAAATAAAACTTGATATCACCGGGCGCGACGGGACCGCCCTGCGCGAGGCTTTATCACGCGCGAAAGGCGTGACGGCGCTCTCCTATGACAAACGGAATCAATCGCTTGAAGTCGAATATGACGAAACGGCCATTGACGCGAAAAAAATCGAAGAAATCATCGCCACCGCGGCGAAGAACGCGGAAGTTGTAGTCGCTCATCTCGCGGTCAAAGGCATGACTTGCGCCGCTTGCGTCGCGGCCGTCAGTCGGAGCGTTGAGAAACTTGACGGAGTCGATTCCGCGGAAGTGAATCTCCTCACCGGCGAGGCCAAGATCGCGTATCGCCCCGATAAAGTCAGCCTGGAAGCGATCGGCGCCGCTATCAGCAAAGCTGGATATGAAGCGGCGCCCGCGGAAGATAGGGGGCCGGACGATTACGACGCGATCAAGATTTCCCGTCGCCGTTTTATCCTCGCCGCCGCGATGGCGATCCCCCTGCTCATACTTTCGATGGGACATATGTTGGGAATCCCCTTCCCCGAGATCTTGACCCCGGCCGGTTTCGCTTTGGCGCAGCTGTTGCTTACGATACCGGTCGTCGCCGTCGGCTACCGTTTTTATACCGTCGGCTTTAAGAATCTATTCTCCGGGCGACCGAACATGGATTCCCTGATCGCCTTGGGCACCTCCGCCGCCTTTTTCCACGGCGTATACGCCTTAATCGCGATTTATCGCGGCGCCGCGCATTACGCTCGCGAGCTATATTTCGAGTCGGCGGGCGTTATTATCACGCTCATTCTTTTAGGCAAGTACCTGGAAGCGGTAAGCAAAGGGAAAACCTCCGCCGCGATCAAAAAGCTCGCGGAGCTCGCGCCGGAGGTCGCGACGGTAATCCGCGAAGGTAAGGAGATAGAAGCGCCGATCTCCGAAATCGCGGCCGGCGACTTGCTGGTCGTTCGTCCCGGCGAGAAAATCCCCGTCGACGGCGTCGTCCGGGACGGCCAGTCCTGGGTGGACGAATCGATGGTGACCGGAGAGAGCATCCCCGTCGAGAAGGGTCCGGGCGCGAAGGTTATCGGGGCGACGATTAATACCGACGGCTTACTGCGCGTGGAAGCCACCGCCGTCGGGAAGGACACAGTTTTGTCAAGGATAATCAGGCTCGTGCGAGAAGCGCAAGGGTCGAAAGCGAACATCGCGCGTCTCGCCGATAAAATATCCGCTTATTTTGTTCCCGCGGCGCTCTTTATCGCCGTTTTGGCGGCGGTTATATGGCTCCTCGCGGGACGCCCGCTTTCCCTCGCTCTGACCGTATTCGTATCCGCGCTCGTTATCGCCTGTCC
>DGED01000056.1:3079-9530 GCA_002385755.1 Caryophanales bacterium UBA3935
TGCGCGCTGGGTCTCGCCACGCCGACCGCGATTCTGGTGGGGACGGGAAAAGGGGCCGAACACGGAATCTTGATTAAAGGCGGCGACGTTTTAGAGGCCGTAAGCAAAATCGACGTCGTCTTATTCGATAAAACCGGGACGCTCACCCTCGGGAAGCCGGAAGTGGGCGCCGTTCGCGCCTTTTCCGGTTTTTCCGCAGACGATGTTCTCCGCTTGGCGGCGTCGGCGGAAAAGGGTTCGGAACACCCGCTCGCCCGGGCGATCGTCAAGGCGGCGGAAGAGAAAGGGATAATATTTGAATCATTGACCGATTTTAAAGCTTATCCCGGTCGGGGCGTTCTCGGCCGGGTCGGCGGGGAGGAGATCGTTCTCGGCAGCGAGAAAATGCTTGCTTCCGCGGGGATTGAAATCGATTCGGCGGCGGCGCGCTCATATCTTTCGGACGGGAATACGATCGTCTATCTCGGCGCGGGAGGTAAGTTCGCGGGGCTTATCGCAATCAGCGACGTCATCCGGCCGGAGGCCGAGGAAACCATCCTCCGCCTTAAAATGATGGGCGTCAAGCCGATCATGCTCACCGGGGACAACCCGGCGGCGGCGCGCGCCGTCGCGAGAACGGTCGGTATCGATGATGTTTACGCCGGGATTATGCCCGACGAGAAGACGGAAGTCGTTAAAAGATTGCAGGCGAAAGGCCTGAAAACGGCGATGGTCGGCGACGGGATAAACGACGCTCCGGCGTTGGCCCAATCCGACATCGGCATCGCCTTCGGCCGGGCGACCGATATCGCCGTCGAATCGGCGGCGATCGTCTTGGTCCGAAACAACTTGCTTGACGTCGTGAACGCGATCGAGTTAAGCGCGAGGACGCTCGGCAATATCAAAGAAAATCTTTTCTGGGCGTTCTTTTATAACGCGCTCGGTATTCCTATCGCGGCCGGGCTGCTTCACGCTTTCGGCGGCCCGCTCCTCAATCCGATGATCGCCGCGCTCGCGATGTCGTTCTCCTCGGTCTCGGTCGTGCTAAACGCCTTGCGTTTGCGGCGATATAAACCGCGGGCGATAGAAAAAAGAAACTCTTGATTCAAAGTAAAAATACAAAAACAGCCGCGACGACTAATTCGGTCATTACGGCTGTTTTTTATATATTTGTTTTATGTTAAGTCAAAATCGCATCTTCTCCGCCTCCGGCGCGGGCAGCAGCAGCAACAGCAGCAGCACCGGACCGGGAAGCAGCAAGTCGCGACCGGGAAGAAAAAGGGATCAAAAAAGAACATCTGCTCAACTCCTTTCAGTATATAGTATTGCGGGGCGGGGTAAATGTAAACGGAAAAAGTCCAATTTATCGCCGGTTGTCTTGAGTTTTCCTAAATAATATGTTAATATTTATCAATAACTGAGAATGGGGAAATTTAGATGAACACCTTTTTATTTGATTTGGACGGCACGCTTTTGCCTTTAAGAGAAGAAGAATTCGCGCGGATTTATTTTTCCGGGCTTTCCCGGCGGATGATTGAGGCCGGTTACCGGAAGGAAGACTTTATGAAGGCGCTTTGGACGGGAATCGAGGCGATGCGGGAAAACGACGGCCGCGCCGTCAACGAGGAAGTCTTTTGGCGCGCGTTCCCGGCGGCCTTAGGCGGCGCTCGCGAAGAGCTCGAGGAGCTTTTCTACGATTACTATCGGGAAGAGTTTTTCGAGACGAAGAAGTCCGCGAGCCCGACTCCGTACGCGGCGAAATGCGTCGCCGCCTTGAAAGAAAAGGGATACCGACTTGTCCTCGCCACAAACCCCCTGTTTCCCCCGATCGCGACCTATCAACGGATAAGGTGGGCGGGGCTCGAGCCGGAGGATTTCCTGTTGGTGACGACGATCGATAATTCCCGCTATTGCAAGCCTAATTTGAAATATTACGAAGACATTCTTGTAAAAATCGGCGCCAGTCCCGGCGATTGCATTATGGTCGGAAACGACGTCGACGAGGACATGGTCGCCCGCGAACTCGGTTGCGAGACATATCTTCTCCTGGATTGCCTGATTAACGCGAAAGGCGCGGAGATTGATTCGTTCAGGCGGGGGCGGATAACCGATCTGTACGATTTCATTTTGAAACTTCCCGGAATGTAAAAATCAAAGATAAATAGTTTAAGAACGGGAATTGGGAAAAAAATATAAAGGATGAAAAAACGCGGAAAGGATTTTGGCGATGAAAAATTTGCGGAAACATAATTTTATTATCGGCTGCGTCATTCTTTTGCTTGCCGTCGGCACGGGGATCTTTTTTAACTATTTAATCGACGATTATCCGGAATGGTCGAGCATGCGCCGGATGTTGAAGGAAGTCAGGATCCCGGTTGTCGGCATGATGCTTCTTACGGGATTTTGGTTTTTCTGGCTTGCCGTTAGAGACAATAAAAAATACGATTGGGTCGTCGTTTTGTTCTTTTTGGCAGCCTTTGTCTTATTCACAGTGCTATTTATTCTGTCGATATTATAACGAAAGAAAGGAGAACGTTATGGATGAGTTAAGGGAAATACTTGAGAAGTTCGCTCGCTCGGGCTGGAGCGTGATCGCCGCGCCGGCGCGGGACTGGCTATCCGGAAACAAAGACAAAGAGCGGCTTGTCGCCGCTTTACGTCGGGCGGATGCGGAATGCGGTAACTGCGGCTGCGAGTTCGATCCCCTTTACAAAAGGGCGCTTAAATTGCTGGAACAATGATGTAAGCGGTTTATTCGCGCTTTATTTTCAAAAATATCTTGCGGTAAGCGTTTTCTTTGAAATTTTTCATTGCCAAGGCATAATAATAATGATATAATTAGTTAAACTTGATAGGAGCTTAATTATGACGAGGCTTGTAGTCAACCGTTACTACTATTATTATTATTACTTTCCAAGAAGGTGTCATGAAAAACACTGATTGATTCTTGGCTTTTTCTTGCGGGAGTAAGTCATAAGTCATAATTAAATCCGTGTTATTACGTGACACCGGCCGAAGGCGTCGAAAGTAATAACACGGTAACGGTAAAAAAGCCTAAGATTATTGTGTTATTACTTGATGTGATAACACAATTTTTTATTTTATGAGCATAAGGAGGAAAAAATGAAATTTAGTAAGTTTTTTGGTTTGTTTTTATTGACGCTTGTCGTCGCGATGTTTGCCGGGTGCGATGACGGGCGGATAAAAATCGGCATTCTTCAGTACACCGAGCACGAAGCGTTGGATGAAGCGAAAAGGGGTTTTATCGACGGGCTCGCGGAAGCGGGGTTCGTTGACGGGGAAAATATCACGATCCTGGAAGAAAACCCGCACGCCAACGCCAACACGATGTCGCTTCAGGCGAAGAAACTCGTCCGTAAATCCGACCTAATTCTCGCTATCGCCACGCAAGCGGCGAACGCCGTCGTAAACGAGGCGAAGAAGCAGAAGAAAGACACGCCGATTCTTTTCACGGCGGTGACGGATCCCGTCGACGCCAAACTAATCGCAAGCCCCGAAAAACCGGGCGGGAACGTAACGGGCACAAACGACATGAATCCGATCGCCGAGCAAATATCGCTGGTGAAGGAACTGCTCCCCGGGGCGAAAAAACTGGGAATTCTTTATACCGCGAGCGAGAACAATTCCGCGGTCCAGGCTAATATCGCCAAAGAAGAAGCGGAAAAAATCGGTCTCGAAGTCACGATTAAAACTATCGAAGGCGTCAACGACCTGCAGCAGGTCGCAGGCCAGCTCGCGTCCGGCGTCGACGCCCTCTACATTCCGACCGACAACACCATCGCCGGGGCGATGGGAATCGTTAAGGACGTTCTTAGGGAAAAGAAAATCCCGGCGATCGTCGGCGAGCCGAATATCGTCGCCGCGGGCGGCTCAATTACTTTCGGCATCAATTATTACCGTCTCGGCAAGCAAACGGCGGAAATGGCCGTTAAGATTTTGCGGGACAATGTCAACCCCAAGGATATCCCGTCGACCGGTCTTTCCGAATTCGATCTCGTCATCAATAAAAAAGAATTGGACGAAATCGGCATCGTCATTCCCCAGAGTCTTCTGGACCGAGCCGACAGGATTATCGAATAGGGTCGATCGCGATGGATGAGTTGCTAAATATCGTAAAAGACGCGCTTGAAATAGGATTGATCTGGTCGCTTTTGGCATTGGGAATCTTTATCGCCTTCCGAGTCTTGGAGTTCGCGGACCTTACGGCCGAGGGCGCGGTAACGATGGGCGGCGCCGTCGCCGCGAGTCTGATCTTAAAAGGCGCCCCGCCTTTTATCGCGACCTTGCTCTCCGTCGCCGGCGGGTTTTTGGCCGGAATCGTTACCGGCATCTTGCATACAAAACTTAAAATTCCCGCGATTCTTTCCGGGATTCTCACGATGACCGGACTTTATTCGGTAAACCTAAGGATCTTAGGCAAATCCGCGGTTCATTTGGGCGACGCCGCGACGATTTACACGTTCCCCCGGGGAATCATCGAGAACGCGTTCGTCGCCGAGACGCTTACGACGTTTTTGGTCGTCGTCATCATTTTTTTCGTTCTTTATTGGTTTTTCGGGACGGAAATCGGGATGTCGATCCGCGCCACGGGGATGAATAAAAAAATGGCGCGCGCCCAGGGAATCAACACCGATATTATGATTATTTTCGGGCTGGCGCTCGCGAACGCCCTCGTCGCTTTATGCGGCGCGCTTCACGCCCAAAGCGCGAACAGCGCGAATATGGACGTCGGGAAAGGGACGATCGTTATCGGCCTCGCGGCGATTATTCTCGGCGAGATCTTATTCGGAAAACGCTCGTTTAAAAACTGGCTAATTTCCGTTATTTTAGGAAGCGTCGCTTACGAGGTTTTAGTCGGCGTCGCCATCGCCTTGGGCCTGAATCCCAATGATTTGAAGCTCTTACAGGCTATTCTCATCGCCTTTATTTTAGCCTTGCCGCTTGTTAAAAAGATCCGGGCGGCGAAACAGCGGCGGAAGGAGGGGGCGTATAACCGTGCTTAAAATTAATAACGTCACCAAGATATTTAATAAAGACTTGACGCCCGAAGACGTCCGAGTCGCTTTGGATAACGTGTCGCTTTCTATCGAGGAAGGAGAATTCGTGACGGTCATCGGCGGGAACGGCAGCGGTAAAACAACGCTTTTGAACGTTATTTCCGGTTCCGTGCTTCCCGACGCCGGACAAATCAGCATTAACGGCGCCGACGTTACGCGGCTCAAAGAACACGAGCGGGCGAAGTATATCGGCATCGTCTTTCAAGATCCGCTTTCGGGGACGGCCGCCAACATGTCGCTTGAGGAAAACCTCGCGATCGCCCTGCGCCGGCCGCGGCGGAAGGGGTTGCGCTGGGCGTTCTCCAAGGAAACCCGGGAGTTTTTCCGGGAAAAACTAAAAACACTGAATCTAGGTCTTGAGGACCGGTTGACGCATAAGATCGGGTTTTTGTCCGGCGGCCAGCGCCAGGCGGTGACGCTTTTAATGGCGACGCTTGGCGAGCCGAAAGTATTGCTTCTCGACGAGCATACCGCCGCGCTCGACCCGAAAACGGCGAGGACGGTTCTTTCGATTACCGACGAAATCGTCTCTCAAAACAAACTAACGACGATCATGGTGACCCATAACATGCGGGACGCGTTAAGGTATGGCGACAGAATCTTGATGCTCGATAACGGGCGGGTTGTGTTTGACGCTTCCGGGGCCGTTAAGAAAAAGCTTACGATCGAAGACTTGCTCCGTAAATTCGAAGCCGCTGCCGATATCGAGTTGACCGATCAAATGCTTCTCGCCAGGTAAGCGATATATTCCAAAAAATTTTTGTTTTATTGGGCGAATATGATATAATACCCGTAGGGGGAGGATTTATGGATAACATTATCGTAAAAACTAGAAGCCTTACAAAAAGATACGGCGGTATTACCGCCTTACGCAATGTTAATCTGGAACTGCCTGCCGGGAAGATTATCGGTCTGATGGGTCCGAACGGCAGCGGGAAAACCACGCTTTTAAAAATCCTCGCCAATTTGCTCATGACTTACGAAGGCGAGGTATTGATCAACGGCCATAAGCCGGGAATCGAATCGAAAAGGATTATTTCCTATTTGCCAGATTGCAATTATCTTTCCGAACAGTGGACCGCGCTCGACGCGATCGCGTTTTTCCGCGATTTTTACGATGATTTTAACGAGAAAAAAGCTATGCGATTGCTTGAGCGCCTGCGGATCAACCCGCGTCAGAAGTTTAAGAGTTTGTCCAAAGGAACAAAGGATAAACTGCAACTCATCATGGTTTTGGCGCGACAGGCCGGGATTTATCTTTTCGACGAGCCGATCGCCGGCGTCGATCCCGCGACCCGGGAGTTTATCTTCGAATTGATTTTGGAACACTATAACAAAGCCGGGACCGTCATCGTTTCCACCCATCTTATCAGCGATATTGAAAACATCGTCGA
>DGED01000056.1:9607-10009 GCA_002385755.1 Caryophanales bacterium UBA3935
TATAAGAGACAGCTATAACAAAGCCGGGACGGTCATCGTTTCCACCCATCTTATCAGCGATATTGAAAACATCGTCGATTATGCCGTCTTTTTGCGGGAGGGCGAGGTTTTTCGGTACGTAGCGGCCGACGAACTTCGCAAGGAGACCGGAAAGAGCCTGAATGAATACTTTAAGGAGGCGTTCCGATGCTAGGGAAATTATTGAAACACGAGTTCAAAAACTCCTATTTTGAAATCTTGATTACCAATATCGTCTTCGTCGTTCTATCGCTCTTCGTCGCGGTGACGCTCACTTCCAGATCGGCGGTTATTTTAATTCTGTCGTTAACCACGCTATTCATCGTGATCATTGCCCTGTTCGTTATTTTGATTTACAACATCATTAAATCGTTCAATAAAAAA
>DGED01000056.1:10261-10686 GCA_002385755.1 Caryophanales bacterium UBA3935
AAGTTGATCTGCAATATCGTTTTATACTTTTTCACGGTTTTATGCGTGGCGTTCGGCTTTTTTATTATCCTGGCCGTTAATATCGATTTTGATAATCTTGTGAAAATCTTTAAGGAAATACTACAGATAATCAATATCCTGCCGCTTTTGATTCGCGCGATAGCGTTCGCCTTTCAATTAATACTCACGCTCTTGATACTTCTTTTCGCTTTGGCGCTTCTTAACGCCGGGAAAATCCGCCGGCATAAAATGTTGGTGGGGTTCGCCGTGTTTTTCGGCATTACGCTTATATTCAATTGGGTTAGTAATCTCTTTGTGGTGTTACCTTACGGATTACACTACTTCGATGGCTTTAATATCGTCCATTTTGAAGATTACCATGGCCTATCGGGACTTGACATCTACATCGTGTTGAACTTTAACAA
>DGED01000034.1:0-571 GCA_002385755.1 Caryophanales bacterium UBA3935
AAATTTATCCCGGTGTTTTGCGCTAACTATTGGTATGTTTTTTTAATGTGGCTGTTCGGGTTCTCTGTCATCGGCCTCTTCTTTAATTCCCTAATCGTCTTTTTTCGCGGGTTTCTTTTCGGGGCTTTGCTCGCGGTTTTGATTAAAACGAGTTTTAAGGATCTGGCGGTCTTAACCGCCCTGGAAATCATCGTTTTCATCCCCGCGTTTTTTACTCTCGGTTATTTTTCCCTGGCGAGCGCCCGCAGGCAGTTCTATAACCTTTTCGCCCCGTTCACGGGAACCCTTGACAACAAGATCTATCTTAACGTAATGATCGTCGTGACGGTCTTAATCGTCATCTACTCGCTTGTAATCGTTATCTACCGTTAATATACGAGGATGCTATGATAAAATACCTAAACGAATACAAAATATACATGGCGAGCGTTTTAGGCTTGGAGGCGAACACGCGCGCCGGGTACGAACGCGATATCGCGAAATACGCGGAATTCCTCGAGCAAGAGCGCGAACTAAGGCATCCCGCGGCGATAACCGCCGAGGATATCCGCGCCTTTATCGCCCGGGAAAA
>DGED01000034.1:768-2927 GCA_002385755.1 Caryophanales bacterium UBA3935
TTTCACCGGTTCCTGTTGACGGAAAAATACGTCGACCGCGACGTAAGCAAGATGATTGACGGGCCGAAACAAGAGAAGCGGCTGCCGCTTTTTTTGACGACGGAAGAAGTGGATAAATTGCTAAGCGTTTTACGCGCGGACAACCCGATCGAGATCCGGAATAAAACGATGATCGAGCTCGCGTATGACACCGGGCTGCGCGTGAGCGAGCTGGTAAATTTAAAACTTTCCGATTTGCGTTTGACGGTCGGGTTGATTCAGATTCTCGGCAAGGGCAATAAGGAAAGGGTTATCCCGCTGTCCGAAATCGATATTGAAAATATCGAAAAGTATCTCAATACGGCCCGGACGCGGCTATTGAAAAACCGCCGCAGCGATTTTCTCTTCGTCACCGGTCGCGGTAAAAAAATGACCCGGCAAAATTTCAATCTAATCTTGGACGAGAAAGCGCGGGCGGCGGGAATTAAGAAAAAAGTGACGCCGCATATGCTCCGTCATTCGTTCGCCTCGCACCTGCTCGCCAAGGGCATGGATTTGCGTTTTATCCAAGAACTCTTGGGACATCAAAACATTACAACCACGGAAATATATACCCACATTACCAACCTGCGCCTGCGCGAGATTTATTTGGACACGCACCCGCGGGCCGGGAAAGGATCGGAGACAGAATGACTTACAAAAGAATATTTATTATCGTCGCGGATTCGCTGGGAATCGGAGCGATGGACGACGCCGAAAAATATAACGACGTCGGCGCCAACACCCTTAAGCATTTGAGTTACGCCAAGGCTGATTTTTCAATCCCGACATTGGGAAAACTGGGAATCGGCCATTTGACCGACATCAACAACACGCCCCCGGCGACGCGGCCGCTCGCCTCGTACGGCCGGATGAAAGAATTAAGCGTCGGCAAGGACACCCTGACCGGCCATTGGGAACTCATGGGTCTCTATATAAAGCGCAGCTTCCCCGTTTTTACCGATACCGGCTTCCCCGCGGAATTGATTAACAAACTCGAGGCCGAGACCGGCCGCGGATTTATCGGCAATTACGCCGCCAGCGGCACGGAAATAATCAAGGAACTGGGCGACGAGCATATGAAGACGGGAAAACTCATCTTATATACCTCAACCGACTCCGTCCTGCAAATCGCCGCTCACGAGGAGATTTGCCCGCTTGAAGAACTATACCGGGTTTGCGGGATCGCCCGGAAAATCACGCTCGACGAGCCCGCTTGGACGGTGGGACGGATTATCGCCCGACCCTTTGTCGGCGAAAATAAAACGAATTTCACCCGGACCCCGAATCGCCGCGACTACGCGATTAAGCCTTTCGAGAAAACGGTTCTCGATTCTCTTAAGGCGAACGGCTATGACGTTATCGCCGTCGGGAAAATTCACGATATATTCGCGGGCGAGGGGATAACGGAAGCGTACAAGACGAAAAGCAACCGCCACGGGATGGAAGAGATGATACGCCTGGCGAAACGGGACTTTAACGGCGTCGCGTTCGCCAATCTCGTCGATTTCGACGCCGTGTACGGCCATCGTCGCAACGCCTTAGGCTACGCTCAGGCCGTCGAGGAGTTCGACCGCGCTTTGGAAGAATTTTTACCGCTCGTTAGCGATGAGGATCTGCTTATTGTCTGCGCCGATCACGGCAACGATCCCGTTCATCACGGAACCGACCATACGCGCGAATACGTTCCGCTCCTGGCATACAATCCTTTAAATTCCGGGAAAAACCTAGGCGAGCGGGAGAGTTTTGCTGATGTCGGCGCCACGTTAAGCGAGAATTTCGGCGCGGAAAAGCCCTCGATCGGGAAAAGTTTTCTGAAAGAAATCCGGGAAACGAGGTAAAACGATGAAAAAAGAAAGATTCGTGTTAAACTTGTCTCAACAAGGGACTGTCGAACTGTTTAAATGGCATAACGAGAGACGGGCTTTTTTTAAAGGCGTGATATTGCTCGTTCACGGCATGGCCGAGCATATCGAGCGTTACGATGAATTCGCGCGATTTCTCGCGCAAAACGGTTATATCGTCTACGGTCATAACCAGCGCGGCCATAAGGGGTCGATAGCGACATACGAGGATTACGGCTATATGTCGGCCGACGATAATTTTTTCATCCTTGTTTCCGACGCTGTCTCTTATACACA
>DGED01000034.1:2933-3192 GCA_002385755.1 Caryophanales bacterium UBA3935
GTCATAACCAGCGCGGCCATAAGGGGTCGATAGCGACATACGAGGATTACGGCTATATGTCGGCCGACGATAATTTTTTCATCCTTGTTTCCGACGTTTGCGAAATAGTTAACAAATTGAACAAAGAATATCAAAAATTGCCGATTTATTTGTTCGGTCACAGCATGGGAAGTTTCGTCGTTCAAAGATACGCCCAGATCTACGGCAAAAAAATAAACGGGATAATTCTTTCCGGCTCGGCAAAATTTCCGAAAATTCT
>DGED01000034.1:3454-8175 GCA_002385755.1 Caryophanales bacterium UBA3935
CATCGCAGCAAATTAATATACAACCTGATGTTCGGCTCCTTCAATAGGAAATTTCGTCCCAACCGGACGGAAGCAGATTGGCTTAACACCAAACCGGACGAGGTCGACAAGTATGTCAACGATAAATACTGCGGCGGGATATTTACGGCGGCTTTCTATAGCGATTTTTTACGCGGGTTAAAAGAAATGAACGCCAATTATGACCTTATCCCGAAAGACTTGCCGATTATGATTATTAGCGGCGAACGGGACGCTTGCGGGGGAATGGCGAAATTGGTTAGGGGATTATACAAGAAGTATCGGAAACTTAATATTTCCGATCTGAAGCTTAAACTTTATCCGGAAGCGCGTCATGAAATCCTTCATGATAAATGCAAAGAAGAAGTATTTGCTGATTGCCTGGAATGGCTTGAGGAAAGACAAGCCGACAAGGACGGCCGATTAACCTAACATACCAAAGATTCTTGATTCGAGAATCTTTTTTTATTTTAAGCCGTCGCGACATTAATTAACCCTTCGCCAGAGAAGATTAAAACGGCGAAGACGGATAATTACCAATTAATCTTCTGTTAACAAGCCCTGACGACGGCGCGTTTCAGCCTTTCAGCAAATCTTTCATTGTGATGAATTAACAGAAGAACTTTTTCAAGCATCTGCGAAGTTAATTATTTCATGCAAGGCTTTGAACTTGGTTTTTTAAAAATAAGCTCTTCTCTGGTTAGTTTTTAAAAAAAGAAGAACTAGCCAATTGAGCATATTTTGTTTATATGCTGATATTAAAATAAGCGCGGGAATAGATCAGAGCAAATTATGAAAGTCTATATCGTCTGATGAATATAAGTCAGCGACATATACCCTTCGTCTGAGAAGATTAATAAGAAAAAGACATATAATTGTCAATTAGTCGTTTATTAGCGCGTCCTGGCCAATTGAGCGATTTGCATATTCGATGCTTTTATTAATTTTGTTATAAATAGAATTGCATTGAAAAGCTGCCCGATCAAAGAAACATTTTATGCAATCCTTTAGAGTTTGTTTTTTAAGAACGGCCTCTTCTCCGATTCGTTATAAAACAGAAGAACTAGTCGAATCAAACATGCTGTATCAAACTAACCTTGGGCATAATTTACGGGCAAAGGATTTCATGAATCGCCGGGTAACTTTTTTCGATACTCTTATGTGTATACGATAAACACCCTTCGCTTGAGGCGATTAAAAAGAAAAGGACATATAATTATCAATTAGTCTTTTATTAGCAAGGCCCGGGCGCGGGTTTGATTTGCTTATTTGCCTGTTTTTTAATTCGACTGAATACACCCATTGTCTGGGAAGACTAAAAAGTAAAAGTCGTATAATAATTGATTAATCTTTTCAACATGCTCAGGCGAACCTTCATATAATGAAAAACTTATCCGGCCTAAATCTTGGCCGGAAAATTATGACGATGCATATAATCTTAAGTTAACCTTTTCGATTTAAGCCGGAAAGAAAGTCTAATAACAACACTTTCAGCATCTTTCATTTATGACCTCTTCTGCATTTTTTTTCTTTAAAAGAAGTTCTGGATGAATAAAAATACCCCTCGCCAGAGAAGATTAAAACGATGAAAGCGGATAATTACCAATTAATCATCTATTAACAAGCCCTGACAACGGCGCGTTTTAGCATTTCCGTAAATCTTTCATTGTGATGAATAAGAAGAATAATTTTTTTAGCATTTGCGAAGTCAATTATTTCATGCAAGGTTTTGAACTTGTTTTTTAAAATAACCTCTTCTCTTGTTAGTTTTAAAAAAGAAGAACTAGCCAAATAAGCTTACTTTGTTTATAAGTTAATATTAAAATAAGCGCTGGAATAGATCAGAGCAAAATATGAAAGTCTATATCGTCTGTTGAATATGAGTCAACGACATATACCCTTCGTCTGAGAAGATTAAATAAATAATGTTGGATAATCAATGATTAGCGTTTTATTATAAAAATTAGAATATCATTGGAAATGTGGGCATAGTATGAGGATTAAGGTTTTATAACATTTTTCTTGACGAAATGACAAATTCTCGGAATATTATGCTTATTACCCCTTGTGAGAGAAGATTAAATAAAAAAAGCCGGATAATTACCTATTCGCATGTTATTAGAGGGCCCAGGAGGGGTGGCCCAAAAATGAAGATACATTCGGAAAATTAAAAGGAAAGAAAAAAAGACAAAAATATATTTTAAACGAATATGATATTTTGTCTTTGTGATGAATCAAAGCGGTTAAAAGTAGATCTGGCGTCTATTATGTTCTTTGTTTGAATAATCTGTATGTCACGGAACAAAAAGCGTCAAATAGACTAGATCCTCCATTCATGTTTTTTTGACAAATTATATCATATTTCGAGTATGATATAATTTAATATCAGTTTAATACAATCATGAATGTCATATTATGCAATATTATATGTTTTGAGTATATTTATTTCGACATGTTTCAACATATGATAATAATATGTCAACGAATCTTTTTCGCCGGCCAAATGCCGGCTTTTTTTAAAGGCGCCGTAGGAGCTTGGCCGAGCCACAATGGAGTAACGATGATTTGACGGGTATCGAAACGGATCATCTCTCGATGGCTCGGCGAAGAGCTTAAGCGCGTTTTATAAGCTATCCTGATAAAGGACACATATGAAATGTCCTATACTCAAGACCGTTATTTATCCGCTTATCAACAAACAACATTATATAAGCGATCAACCTAGATATATCCTATTTAACATAATATATATTATAGGTAGTATAAAAAGTCAGGTTTTATCCGCGATAAATGACGTCAAACAACATTTTTATACAATCATTACAACACGATATTACATGAAATCAGATAATACTACATTTCACAGACTGCCTCCCGCCGATGATCCGCTTCTTGCTTCGCCTTGATTCCAACGGTTCTTTTTGATGTTTTTCCCTATTTTCCTCTTCTGACCATCTTAGCTTTATGAAGCATTACAAATATTATAGTTATTTTTGAATATGATAATGAAAATATAGATATTTGTGAATTTCTGTTCGTCAAGAATCGCTAAAATGACGCCGGCGCCGGTCCGCTTCTGTTTTGAAAACACTCCTCATGTTTTTAGGCGTATGTTTTAAATGCCCTATGATAATAAAAAAAGTTCCGATAAACGGAACTAATAATAGGTATGTGATTTGATCTTAAATGTCGCATGTTGTCATAAGGCTGCTAGAAAAGACGAATGATGGTTAATATTGTTTAAAAAAGATAATCTTCTCTGGCGAGGGGTATCGGGCGCTAATTCTCGCTTGTCATCTGCTTTTTGCTTATGAAAATGGATGCGATCATAAAAGCCAAAGCAAACAACAACTGAATCAACATGTTTATGAATATTTTTGTTAAAGAATCGGAAGTCAGTTCGGTCAGGAACCCGATCCTGTTGTTGTTAACAACATAATAATAATTGGGGAATACTCGCGCGAAAGTGAGCATGCCTTTGGACAAGAGATCCTGGGGAACGAACGCCCCGCAAATAAAACAAGTGCCGAGCGCGAAAACATTTGTAAAAGCGCCCAAAACGTTTCTTGTTTTGATGTATAAGCTGAAAGCGTACCCCATCGCGCCAATAGCAAGCGTCACGCAGAAAGCGTTAAGAACGAACAAAACTCCTCTTATGCTTAACATGCTCCGGGGATAAAGAATAAAGCTTAACCCGCACATAATCGCGAACACGATCAAACCTAAAAACAAATGGCTGAGAATCAATTGCGCGTTCAGTTTTGCTTGAGACAGCGGGCTAACGTCAATGCGTTGGCGGAGATGTTTCTGGCGGAAAACAATCATGACTGTGCCGATAACGGTAAATATAACGGAAATAAACAGATAAGTCAAATAATTGTAGTAAAAGGCGACTTCAACGGGCGCGTTCGCCTCTTGAACCGTTTTTTCGATCTCTATCGATTTTTCCAGATCATCAATAACGGCCGGGATAACCTCCGAAACTGTTTCATCGGTGTTATTCAAATACACTTTCACGGTGTGTAGATATTTATTGATCGCGCGCTTAGTGGCCACCGTGTGAGCGGCGTCGGGCACAGATTTTTCGATTAAACTCACTTCTTCTCCCGCGAGGAATTTCGCCGTGAAACCCTCGGGAATAATAAGCGCGATATAGATCTCCCTGAAATATAGGGCGTCTTCGATGTTCTTCTCCTCGACATTTCTAAAATAAGCGAAATTGTCCAAATATTTCTTAAGCCCGTTTAATAAGTCCGTATCCGCGTCTTTGTTTATAACGGTGACATAAGTTTTCGTTGGTTGAAATCCATAAGTCTCTTTCGGGTTTGAGCGGATAAACAAAAGACAGATAATAACGAAAGCGACGAACGTTATTACGATGCTAACGATGTTTTTATAAAATATCTTTAAATAGACCTTAAATACTCTCATAGCTGTCCCTCCTATACTGCAATAACGTAAGCGAGACAAAAAGAATCAACATGATTGCTAGAATGAGAACATTTTGAAAATAGCGTTCAAGGGACGTGAAATAATACAAGCTATAAAACCCGTCGGTTATGGAGTTTACCGGGTTGATATACCCGATGATTGGCGCCTTGGTGTTTATCAGGTATTTCATCGGCGGGTACATCATTCCCGACAAAAATGACCCGAAAACGCCAAAAACCGTGCATATACCGATCTTGGCGCCTTCCTTCATC
>DGED01000015.1:0-9002 GCA_002385755.1 Caryophanales bacterium UBA3935
TATTTTCCCTCCGGCCATTTATCGTGCATTTTGTTTTTGATTTTTTGAAACTGCGCGGCGATCGGCTCGAAGGGGTCGCCCGCAAATTCGCCGCTTCCGAGCTGCGAGCAAAAGAAACAACCGCTCCGGCTTATCGCGCCGTCCCGGTTCGGGCAGGTAAACCCGGCGTTTAAGGAGACCTTAAACACTTTCGACCCGAAGCGGGATTTCAAATACTCATCAAGCGTATTATAGCGGTGTTGGGGCGTGAAGTACTTCATTTACTTACCTCGCAAAATTCGTCACGATTTTTACTTTTTTTTATGTTATAGTATTTTTGCAAAACTATTATATCATTAAATCCGATATTAACAACCGGAATTAATCATATTTATCCCGCCCGCCTTATATAATTAACCAGGGGTAAGCGGTGCTCGTTGGTTATGTGACAATCATATTTTTTTTGGCCGCAGTTTTCTGGAGTTTTAAATACCGGTTTATGCAATTTCGCGCGTTTAAGGAAACAAAGGCGGTCTTGTTTAAGGAAAAAAACAAATCGTCCTACCAGACATTTATGGTATCGCTTGCCTCCCATATCGGCACCGGCAATATCGTCGGGATCTCGACCGCCGTAATCTACGGGGGCGCCGGGGCCTTGTTCTGGATGTGGGTGTTCGCCGTTTTCTCGTCGATTTTCTCGCTCGCGGAAAACACTCTCGCGCAGGTATTTAAGGAAAAAATCGCCGGGGAATACCGGGGCGGCGCTTGTTTTTATATAAAAAAAGGGATAAACAACGCTCCCTTGGCGCTCGTCTTTTCCATATGCTTGGTTTTGTCGAACACGATCTTTTTCCAACCGATTCAGGTGAATACCGTGAGCGAGTCTTTACGGCTTGCTTTCGGGATTGATCGCTTTCTGATTTTAATCGGCCTATTCGTCTTTACCTATTTCGTGATTTTTCGGGGAACGAAAAGAATCGTCTCGTTTTGCGAGCGGATTGTTCCGGTGATGGCAATCGGGTTTATCGCCGTTACCGTCATAATCTTGCTTTGCAATATCGCGTATTTGCCGGCGGTTTTCGGGAAAGTATTCCGGGAAGCGTTCCGGATCCCGGCTTTGCTTGCGGGCGCGTTCGGTTCCTGTCTCGTCGTCGGTTTTAAGCGGAGTCTCTTTTCCAACGAGGCGGGACTGGGAACGATGCCGTCGATCAGCGCGATGGCCGAGGTCGATTACCCGTTACAGCAGGGTTATATCTGCGTCGTCGGGATTTTTGTCGACACGGTTTTCCTTTGCACGCTGATGGGGCTCGTTATTCTCCTGTACGACGTTAACCCGGGCTCTTTTACCGGTTGCGATTTAATCGTCCACGTTTTTCAGGAAATGCTCGGAAAACTCGGGAAATACTTGGCGTTTTTCTTTCTCTTTACTTTCGCGATCGCGACGTTCGTCAGCCAGTTTTATTTGGGCGAAAGCAATATGTATTACCTGATTAATAAGAAAAGGAAAAAGAAACCTTATCTTTTGTTGTATAAGTGTCTTTTCCTCGCGGGAATAATAATCGGGGTCAACAACTCGACGAAATCGATCTTTCATATCGTTGACACCGGAATAATCGTTTTGGGGATTTTTAACCTGTACGCCGTTTTTAAGTTAAGAAAGGTTTTCGAAGCGGAAATCGACCGTTTCCACGTCCGCAAAGACATGCCAGATATTGACGCCTTGACAAACGATACGCGTTGATTTATAATATAAATGCCTGGGAAGTTCGCCTTTTTAATATATGCGAACCGAACAAAGAAGATATGGGAAATTGAGGCATACCGGGCGTCGAAAGCTTGCTCGAAAGCAAGAATCCCGAAGGTATGCAACAAGAGATTTCCACCGTGTGGGCCTGTGGTTTCACATATCTAATAACGGCTTCCTGGGTATAATATATTACAAATATAAACGAGAGCCTAAGAGATGTGTCTTTAAATCTTAGGCTCTTTTTCGTTTTCTTTTAATTCTTTCGCTATCGTCGCCGCCAGGTAGGCGTTATTATACACGAGGACGATATTGGCGTCAAGGCTCCGCCCGGCCGTCAGTTCCTTTATTTTAAACAAGAGATAGGGCGTAAGGTCCTTGCCGGTAATGTTTTCCTCGCGGGCTGTCTTCACGGCTTCCGCGATTTTCGCGTCGATCTCTTCGTTTTTCAGTTCCAATTCCTCCGGA
This sequence comes from Caryophanales bacterium UBA3935, assembly GCA_002385755.1. Taxonomy (GTDB): domain Bacteria; phylum Bacillota_I; class Bacilli_A; order ML615J-28; family CAG-698; genus UBA3946. The sequence goes on from DGED01000015.1 coordinate 2,192, forward strand.
ATCGGGTTGGCGATCAACACGCCGCTTTTAATCCCGAGCTCGTTTTTGATCGAAAGATACCCGGCGATTTCTTTCGGGGTGTTAAGACGGTGATTAACGCGGTGCGGGCTTTTCGCGGTATAAAACGCGGGGAAAAAATCGGTTCGGTAACCGATTACCTCGACGCCCTTGGTCTCGAGATATTCGAGCGTTCGCGGGAGATCAAGAATCGCCTTGGCGCCGGCGGAAACGACGGCGATGTTGCATTCGGCGATCACCTCCAGGTCGTTGGAGATGTCGAATGTTTTCTCGGCGTCGCGATGAACGCCGCCGATACCGCCGGTCGCGAAAACGGGAATTCCGACCATGGCGGCGATATAAGCGGTCGCGCCCACGGTAGTGGCGCCGTCCATCTTTTTCGCGATCAAATACGGCAGATCCCTTTTCCCGGCTTTGGGAATCTCGCGCCCGGATTTGCCGAGATATTCGAGCGCGTCGTCGTCGCAACCGACGCGGATCTCGCCGCCGATGACGGCGATAGTCGCCGGGGCGGCGCCGCATTCCCGCACGATCGCCTCGACATGATTGGCCATGGCGATATTTTGTGGGAAAGGCATGCCGTGGGCGATAATCGTCGATTCCAGCGCGACAAGCGGTTTTTTGCTTAGAATCGCTTTCTTTACTTCATCGTTAAAGCGAATATGTTTGTTCATAATAGTCTCCCTATCTATTATATCACTATTTTTACCAATTATAAATATTTGCGCGTTTTTATTCGGTTTTATTGGAAATTTTCCTTGATAATATTGACCCTAATTCTACCAATTGTCAATATATGCTGGTTTTTTATCAACCGTTTTGATATAATATTTAATGAAAAAGGAGTTTGATATAAAGGAGTTTGATATGAAGAAAGGATTCTTTTATTCTATTTTCGTTATTTTTATATTGATTTTTAGTTCGGTTACCGCGCGCGGGACCATCGGTCAGGGTTATAACGTCATGACCAACCCCGGCGAGGACATGAGGACGGAAATGAATATTAGTTGGCATTCGGACGATAAAATATCTTTTGTCCAATACACGAAAGCAAGCGATACCGATTGGAAAGACGCGCGTCTTGTTCTCGGTATGTCGGAGGAGTTTTCGGTTCCCGAAAGCCAACAATTTGGAAGCAAAACCGTGATATCGGACGGTTTTACCCCGCGTTATCATTTAAAGGTTAATTTAACCGGTTTAGAGCCTGACACCGAGTATAAGTACCGGGTCGGGCGCGATCCTTCCTTTTCGGACACCTATTATTTTAAGACTGGGTCCGGCGTCGAGCCTTTTAGTTTTTTGGCTTTCACCGACCCGCAGTACGCGAATGATAGCGGAGCGTCGATTTTCAATAATCTCGTTCAAAAAGCCCTGGAAATCGATCCCGATATCCGTTTCAGCGTCGTATCCGGCGATTTAGTGGACAGGGGCGGGAAAATCGAGCAATGGAATATTTTGTTCCGGCAGTCGAGCCTGCGATTGATGCCGTTCGCGGTCGCGCCCGGGAATCACGAGTATTACGACGCGTCACCAACCCCCGTTTTCTTCGATAATACCTATTATAAAGGTTTTTTCAATAATCCCGAAAACGGCGCCGAAGGCGTTTTGGGGTCCAGTTATTATTTTAAGTATAACAACGTCCTGTTTGTCTCGATTGACAGCGAGGCGGCTGTTAACAGCGCCGCAAACAAAACCGCGCAAAAGACGTGGTTTGAGAACGTGATGAAAAGCAACCACGCCCAATATATCGTCGTTTTCATGCACCGCAGCTTTTACGGCGGCATTTATGGTTCGGTTTCCGCCGGCCTTCGCGCCGATTGGCAGGGACTTTTCGATAAATACGGCGTCGATTTGGTCTTGACCGGTCACGACCATATTTACCGGCGCACGACGCGGATTTATGAGGGCGAGGCGTCGACCGTGGATTACCGGGGAACGACATACATGATCAGCGGTTCCGCCGGCGCGAAGTACTATGATTTACAATACGAGGGAAACAACAAATATAAAGAACTTTTTGAGAAGGAATTCGCCCGGCAAAGCTCGGTGTCGATCTTTCAGGTCGGCATCGACGGGTTGAAACTTATTACCATTGGAACTTCCGGCCAGACTCTTGACGAGGTGACGCTACCGGCCAAGCGCTCGCCGCATCCGGCCTCAGGTTTCGCGAAAGAAAGCTATCTTGACAGCGTCAAGTTGACCCTGGACTCCAAGGACCCGACGAAAGCGGTCTTTTACTGGGGGAATCAATGGTACGGTCATGTTAATTCCGCCCGCCTGCACGGCGAGGACGGAGAAGTGATCGGTCACGAGTATTTTGATACCAACAAGCTAGGCAACACGATACAAATAACCGATCTAGAACCTAATAGAACATACCAATATACCTTAAAAGTCGAGTTTAAGGACGGGACGACAGCTGAGCGGGAGATTAGCCTGCTTACCAAGCTTTCCTACGGGAGAATCGAGAATCTCAATCTGGACGTTTCCGGCGCGACCCCCGTTTTAAATTGGCTTGCGTTTTTGGAAAACGATCAAATTGAAAAATTCCGCGTTCTGGCAAATGACGAATTGGTCGAGGAACTCGGCCCCGCCGCGACGTCATGCGACATCGGCGGCCTTGATCCATTCCGTCTGAACGTGATCACCCTGGAGGCTGTCGACAAATTCGGCGACGTCGTCTATCGAGAATCGGTCGAGTACGGCGAGGACGTGACTTTCACGATCACTTGTCCGGACGTCGAAATTGAGCTCGAACCCGGCGAGTCGAAGCGCCCGTCCGTCGTTGTCGAACCGGAAAGAGACGTGACGCTTGTTTTTGAGTCGTCCGACCCGGAAGTCGCGATTGTCAGCGCTGACGGGGAAATAACAGCCGTCGCCCCCGGTACGGCGACTATTACCGTAAAAATAGCGGAAAAACCTGATGTTACCTGCGCTATCGCGGTTGAAGTTGTTGAGGCAAAAGAAAAACCGGGCGACGCCCCGAAGAAAAAAGGCTGTTTTGGCGGTTTTTCCGCAATAGCCGGTTTGGGGTGCCTGGGGATCGCCGCGCTTCTCCGCAGGCGCGGAAAACATAAATCTTAAAACCGAGTAACTATATTAGATGGAGGAAGTATGAAGAAATTTTCAGCATTCACGTTAATCTCGTTGGTTTCTGTCTTGCTTTTAACCTTGGTTTTCCCGGTCGGGTTAAACGCGGCCGTCAAGGAATCGTACTTTGTTTTTACCAGCCCCGGCGAAGACATGTCAACGGAAATGAACATTAGTTGGCATTCGGACGTCGAAGGGACGTTTGTCCAATACGCTCCCGCCGACGAGGAGGGCTGGAACAACGCCGTCCGGGTAGACGGCGAGTGCAAGCCTTTCTCGCTGCCTGAGGAAATCCACGAAAGAGGCAAGATTTTCCGTACAATCGGGTTTACCGAGCGCAACCGATGCACGGTATCGTTGAAAGATCTTGATCCCAACACCAAGTATAAATACCGCGTTGGTAAAACCACTTTCAGCGAGCCCTCTTATTTCTGGACCGGGGGGAATGTCGAACCGTTTAGTTTCCTGTTTTTCACCGACCCCCAATTCTTCAGCGATAGCACCGCCCGCACTTTCAACAACCTCGTTTACAAGGCTTTGGAGGTGGATCCCGATATCCGCTTCAGCGTCGTAACGGGCGATATCGTTGACCGCGGCGGGGATATGAATTATTGGAATTGGCTGTTTAACCAACCCTGTCTTAAGGAAATGCCGTACGCGTTTGCTGCGGGCAACCATGAATACTATGACGCCATCGGCGCCAACGTGTATTCCAACGCGTTTATGAACGCCTTTACCAACTATCCCGCCAACGGCGCGCCGAACGTTCTCGGGTCGTCTTATTACTTCAAGTATAACAACGTCTTGTATGTTGTCGTTGACAGCGAGGCGGAAACCGTTAACGTCGCCCGCCGTCAGGAGCAGATGGATTGGTTCGAGGAAGTAATGCGCACCAACCACGCGCAATACATCACCGTTTACATGCATACCGGAATCGGGATGCCGCCGAACCGCAACAACGCCAAAGCGCGCTGGCTGGAACTGTTCGACAAATACGGCGTCGATATCGTTATGACCGGGCACAGCCATGTTTATTTCCGGACGAAGCCGATTTATGATTTCGCTCCTTCGACCGATCCCGACAGGGGCACGATTTACCTGGAAGGCGGTTATTCCGGACCGAAAGCGGGAACTACGAGTCCCGGCAATCCGACTTGGTTTGAAACAAGGTTTGCTACCGCCCCGTCGGTCACGATTTTCCAGGTGACGACAAGCCACCTCTCCCTGCGCACGATTGATATTACCGGCTTCCACCTTGACGAGGCCACGATCCCGGCGAAGCGCTCGCCGCTTCCGGCATCCGGTTTTGAAAAAGAAAGCTATCTGGATAGCATCTCGCTCACGGTTGATGAAAAAGACCCGACGAAGGCTATCTTCTATTGGGGCAATAAATGGTACGGCCATGTCAATTACGCCCAGCTTATCGGCGAGGACGAGGAAGTAATCGGTCACGATTATCTGTATTCGAACCGCGTCGGCAATTACGTCACGCTCACCGGGCTTGAATCGAACAAAACTTACAATTATACCTTGAAAGTCGAGTTCAAGGACGGCACGGTCGTGGAACGGCCGATGACTTTAGAGACGCCAAAACTTCCTTACGGAAGAATCGAAAATCTTGAGCTTGACACATCCGGGGAGAAGCCGCTCCTAACGTGGTTCGCGTTTTTGGAGAACGACCAGATCGAGAAATACCGCGTGCTTGTCAACGACGAGCTCTTAACGGAGCTTGAGGTCGGCGCGATGTCGTGCGAGATTACCGGGCTTGATCCATACAGGAAAAATGTGATTAAGCTTGAAGCGGTAGATGTTTCCGGCGACGTCGTCTTCACGGATTTCGTTGAGCACGGGGAAGACGTGGAATTCACGCTTGCCTATCCCGAGGATGAGATTGAGCTTGAGCCCGGGAAATCAAAGACGCCCGCGGTGAGCCTTAACCCGAAACTCGACGTAACGATCGTTTATGAATCGTCCGACGAAACGGTGGCGACGGTTGACGCCAACGGCAAGATAACCGCCGTGGCCGAGGGCGAAGCCACGATCACCGCGAAGATTCTCGAGCGTCCCGACGTCGTCGCGACGATTAAGGTCAAAGTAACGGCCGCCGAGGAACCCGAGGATCCGGGAACCGAGAAGAAAGGCTGCTTCGGCAGCATCGCCGCGTTCGCTGGCTTGGGGTCTCTGGGACTTATCGTTCTTTTCCGCCGGCGCCGCCGGTTCTAGTAAAAAACCAAAGCCATAATAAAACTCGCGTTTATTATGGCTTTTATTCGTTTTTCCGACTTTTTGCCGTAATGACTTGTAAGTAAAATGTTTTTATTATATAATATATCGGGTACGTATCAATATAAACGGAGGTAGTCAAAACAATAAGATGGAGTCAATAGTCATTGGCGTTATCGGCGCCGATGTCCATGCCGTAGGCAACCGTATTATTGAATTCACGTTGGAAAACGCCGGTTATAACGTCGTTAACGTCGGCGTTTTATCGACGCAAGAAGACTTTATTAACGCGGCGATCGAATCAAACGCGAAAATGATTCTCGTGTCATCGCTTTACGGGCACGGCGAGATTGATTGTCGCGGGATGAGGGAAAAATGTATTGAGAGCGGGTTAAAGGATATTATCCTGTATGTCGGCGGAAATATCGTCGTCGGCAAACAAGACTTTTTTGAGGTTGAAAAACGTTTCAAGGCGATGGGGTTTGACCGGGTCTTTCCGCCGGGCACCCCGATCGAGGCGGTGCTGCCGCTAATAAAGGAAGATTTGATGAATCATGCCTAAATACTTGTTGGCGGATATCGGCTCGACTTACACGAAACTAACGGCCGTCGATCTAGGAAAGGGCGACATTATCGGGACGGCCCGTCATTATACCACCGTTAATACCGACGTCCGAATCGGTTACGAGAAGGCTTTCGCGCTCTTGGCCGAAAAAACGCACGTCATGGAATATGACAAGGTTTTCGCGTCCTCATCGGCCGCCGGCGGTTTGAAAATGGCGGCGATCGGCTTGGTCGAGGAGTTGACGGTCGAGGCGGCCAAGCGGGTCTGCCTCGGAGCCGGCGGGAAAGTTAATTTGGTCTATTCGCATCATATCACGAAAAAGGACGCGGAAAGCATCCGCGACGGCGATATCGATATCGTTTTGCTCGCGGGCGGCACCGACGGCGGGAACGAGGACTGCGTTCTTTATAACGCCCGGATGCTCGGCGAAGCGGGGGTGAAAATCCCCGTCGTTTACGCCGGGAACCGCGCCTGCCAGGATCAAATCCAGGCGATTTTCAAGGAATATAATATCCGCGGCTGGATTTGCGATAACGTCATGCCGCGGCTGAACGTTCTTAATATCGAAAGCGCCCGCAAGGTCATCCAGTCGATTTTCATGAATAATATTACCGAGGCCAAGGGCATCAAGAAAATCGAGACGGAGTTTGCCGAGGGAATCGTGCCGACGCCGTACGCCGTGTTAAAGGCGGCGGAGCTTTTAAGCCGCGGTTACGCGGACGAAACGGGCTTGGGGGAAATCGTCGTTATCGATATCGGCGGGGCCACGACCGATTTTTATTCGGTCTGCAGCGGAATGCCGAAACAGGCGAATGTTTTCGTTCACGGGCTCGAGGAACCGTTCGCGAAACGGACGGTAGAGGGCGATTTGGGAATGCGCTATTCCGCCCCCGGGATAATCAAAAACTTAAGCGA
>DGED01000015.1:9278-18392 GCA_002385755.1 Caryophanales bacterium UBA3935
GCGAAACTATGCGTCGATATCGCGACTTCCCGGCACGTCGGGACGTTTTCAACGGTTTATACCCCGCTCGGAGTGATGCATTATCAAACGGGCAAGGATCTATCGGACGTGAAATATATCGTCGGGACCGGCGGCGTCATCATATACGATCGCCACGCTTACGACATTTTAAAATCGGCGCTATACGACGCGGGCAAACCGACGGAACTCAGGCCGCGCAAGCCGGCGTTTTTGCTTGACGGCGATTACCTTACCTCGGCGATGGGGCTTTTGGGTCGTCACCACCCGGAGATCGCCTTGCGCATCATGAAAAAAAGGTTTAGAAAAATTGTGGGGAACGATTATGAATCTGCGAAATGAAAAATGGTCGGAAGGAGAGTTTCTTCGCGTCCGCGCCGAGGTTCTCTCGACCTGGCCGACGGGCGCGTCGCCGCTTTTGTCCTTGGAAAAGGCGGCGGGATACCTGAGGAATATTCCCGCCGGAAAAAATTTCGCGGCGGCGCTTGAGACGGCGAAAGCGAAGGGAATTACTTTGATTCAGCCGCGGGCGGGGGTGGCGACGATCGACGGGCAGATCACCCTTCTGAGATATCTCGCCGCCGCGGGAGCCGATCTTTTGCCGACGACGATCGACAGCTACACGCGGCTTAACCGCTACGAGGAGGCGGAACGCGGCCTCGAGGAAAGCGAAAAAAACGGTCGGAGCATGCTCAACGGTTTTCCGGCCGTAAACCACGGGGTCGAAGGCTGCCGGAAGGTGACGGAAGCGGTCGGCGTTCCCGTCGAGATACGCCACGGCACGCCCGACGCCCGCTTGCTAGCGGAAATCGCCTTCGCTTCCGGTTTCACGTCGTTTGAAGGCGGGGGGATATCTTATAATATTCCGTACGCGAAAAACATTTCCGTCGAGGATACGATCCGCTATTGGCAGTATTGCGACCGGCTGGTCGGCTATTACGAGGATTTGGGCATCCGCTTAAACCGCGAGCCGTTCGGCCCGCTCACGGGCACGCTCGTCCCGCCGGCGATCGGCAATGCCGTTGCGATCATCGAGGCGCTGCTCGCCGCCGAGCAGGGCGTAAAAAGCATCACCGTCGGTCTTGGCCAGTGCGGCGCCGTGGTTCAGGATATCGCCGCGCTTAGGGCGCTATCCGACCAGACGGAAGAATACCTGCGCCGGTTTGGCTATGAAGATGTTTCCGTGACCACGGTCTTTCACCAATGGATGGGCGGATTTCCCGAGGACGAGGCCGAAGCGCTCGCTTTGATCGCCACGGCGTCGTTTGTGGCGGCGGCCGCCGGCGCCACAAAAATGATCACGAAAACGCCGCTCGAGTCGTTCGGCGTCCCGACGAAGGAAGCCAACGCCGCCGGGATCAAAGCGTCGAAATTTGTCGTCGGTTTGTTTACCGACCAGAGTATATCGGATAACGAAAAAATCAAAGAAGAATATCGCCAAACGCGAAGAGAAGTCGATTGCCTTTTAAAACATGTCTTAATTTTGGGCAAGGGCGACGTCGCTATCGGCGCGGTCGAGGCCTTTCGCCAGGGAATAATCGACATACCTTTCGCGCCGAGCCGGTTTAACGCCAACCGGATGTTGCCCGCCCGGGACAACGAGGGCTGCATCAGAATCTTAGACTTCGGCAACCTCGGTTTTGACGAGGATATAAAAGCATTTCATCAAACTAAAATAAAAGAAAGAGCAAGAACGGAGGGTAGGGAAGCGAATTTCCAACTGACCGTCGACGATATCCGGGCGGTAAGTTGCGGTCGTTTGATCGGCAGGCCCTATTAATATGGAACATTATATTAAGGACGTTTTGTTTACGAAATCACTCACGGGGTTTTATTTTGACGACCAGCCGGCCATTAAAGGCGACGCCGTGGCCGACGGGTTTTGTTATCGGGGAAGCCCGGTGACGCCGGGTTTTACGCAAATCCGGCAGCCCGGCGAAGCCGTGTCCGTTATCTTGATTTTAAACGACGGCCAGGTTGCCGTCGGCGACTGCGCCGCCGTTCAATACAGCGGCTGCGGCGGCCGCGAATGTTTGTTCATCGCGGACGATTATATCCCGTTTTTGGAACGGGAAATCAAGCCGCTATTAATCGGCGAGTCCGTCATCCGTTTCCGACCGCTCGCCGAGAAATATGACTCGCTGCGTTTTTCCGGCCGGAAAATGCACACGGCGATCCGTTACGGACTGACACAGGCCTTTTTGCGCGCCGCGGCGCTCGCGGGACGAAAAACGATGGCCGAGGTGATCCGGGCCGAATACGGAATCGCTGACGCCGAGTATCGGCGGATTCCGATTTTCTCCCAAAGCGGCGACGACCGTTACAACAACGCCGACAAGATGATCTTAAAACGGGTCGACGTCCTGCCGCACGGTCTTTTTAATAACGTCGCGAAGCTCGGGAAGTCGGGAGAGCGCCTGCGCGACTATATCCTTTTCCTGCGCGAGCGCATTCTCGAGCTCCGCCAAAGCCCGGATTATAATCCCGTCCTGCATATCGACGTTTACGGGACGGTCGGCGTGATTTTCGCCATGGAAATTAAAAAAATTACCGATTACCTCGAGGAACTTTCCGACGTCGCTTCGCCGTTCGCCTTAAGGATCGAGGAGCCTGTCGACGCCGGCAACCGCGCGGAAACGATGGCGTTGATGCGCGAGATCAGGCGGGAGATCGACCTCCGCGGGCTCGCGGTCGAGATCGTCGCCGACGAGTGGTGCAACACTCTCGAGGATATTAAGGAATTTGCCGATAATAAAGCCGGTCACATGCTTCAGATCAAGACGCCCGACCTGGGCGGGATAAATAACACGATCGAGGCGATTTTATATTGCAACGAAAAACAAATCGGCAGTTACTGCGGCGGGACATGCAACGAGACCGACAAATCCGCCGAGGTTTCGGTTAATATCGCCGTCGCTTGCAACGCCACGCAGTTCCTGGCGAAACCGGGAATGGGCGTCGACGAGGGACTGATGATCGTCAATAACGAGATGAACCGGGTTATCGCCCTGGCCAATCGCGGGAGGTAAAAATGAAAAAAGGAGTTTGCGGGAGTTTGGAGTCAAGCGACTGCCTGATAACTGTAGAGGACGCGGAAAAAACGGAAATTTTAATCGAAAGCAGCGTCTATCAGTTTTACGGCGAGCAGATCAGGAAAGTGATAGAGACGACGCTCGCGGAGGCGGGCCGCGCGCATGTCCGCGTTTCCTGCGTTGATCGCGGCGCCCTGGATTGCACGATCAGGGCGCGTCTTTTGACGGCGCTCTCCCGGATGGCGGAAAAATGATCCGCAGTTGTCTTTTCATCCCCGCGAACAATCCCGCGATGATTCAAAACGCCGATTTGTTCGGCGCCGACGCCGTGATTTTTGATCTCGAGGACGCCGTGGCGGTCGAGGAAAAAGACGCCGCCCGCTCCCTCTTGCGTGAATATTTTAAAGTTTTCGCTCCGGCCGCCCGGGTTTTTGTTCGCGTGAACAACGCGCCCGAGTTGCTTATGCGGGATTTGGAGGCTGTCTTTTCCGAAAGGATCGACGCGGTTATTTTGCCCAAGGCCGACACGGCGGCCTGCGGGCGTCTGCGCGAGGCGCTTTTACGGCTTGAAAAAGAGCGGCGGATATCCAAATCGATCGGAATCATCCCTCTAATCGAGTCGGCCCGGGCCGTTTTGGCCGCGGACTCCTTGGCGTCGCTTTCGGGCGTCGTCGGCCTGATGCTCGGGGCGGAGGATTTCACCGCCGATATGGAAATCGAGAGATCGAAAAGCGGCGAGGAGATTTCCTATCCCCGGGCAAGGATCGCGATCGCGGCCCGCGCTAACCGGGTTATTGCTGTTGACACGCCCTTTACAGATGTTAACGACGAGGACGGTCTCGCTTCGGACGCCGCCCGCGCCCGCGCGCTTGGGATGAGCGCGAAAGCGGCCATTCACCCGCGGCAGGTTGAGATTATTAACCGCGTGTTTTCTCCGCGCCCCGCGCAAATCGAATGGGCGACGCGGGTTTTGGAGAAAAGCAAGGCGGAAAAGGGTGTTTTCAGTCTTGACGGCAAGATGGTCGACCAACCGGTCATCGAGCGGGCAAAAACGATTATCGAAAAGGCGAAGAGGTATAAACTGTTATGAAAAACGCGTTGGACCGTCACGTTCCCGCCGGATTCTCGCCTTATTCCGGCGGTATTGACAAAGATACACTTCGCCCGCGCATAAATAAACGGCCGGCGGTAAATAAAAAAGATAAGCTTGTTAGCGATATCGCTCTTGTGTTCGACCGGCTTAAAATCGGCGACGGCGCGACGCTGTCATTTCATCATCACTTGCGCGCCGGCGACGAGGTAATGAACCTGGCGCTTTCGGAAGCCAAACGCCGGGGGCTTAAAAATCTTACTTTGGCGCCGTCTTCCGTTTTCCCCAATCATAAGTTGCTTGCGGAAATGATTGAAAGCGGAGCGGTAAGAAGGATTTATACCGATTATCTAAACGGCCCGGCGGCGGCCGCGATTTGCGGCGGGAAGATGGACGGTCTTCTCGTAATGGACACGCACGGCGGTCGCAGCTACGCCATCGAGACGGGCGATATTGAGATTGACGTCGCTTTTATCGCGACGCCCTGCGCCACCGCCGCGGGCGACGGAAACGGATTTTTCGGCCCTTCGGCCTGCGGCTCGCTCGGTTACGCCGTGAGCGATATGTATTACGCCAAGCGCAAGGTCGTCGTTACCGATTACCTGGTCGAGGAAGTCGAAAACAAGCAAATAATCGGCGAGTATATCGACTACGTCCTCAAAGTCGACCGTATCGGCCGGCGCGAGGGCATTATGAGCGGCACAACCCGCATCACCCGCGACCCCGTGGGATTATTGATCGCGGACGCCGCGGCGCGCGTTTTGGCGGCCGCGGGCGCGCTTGAAGACGGTTTTTCTTTTCAGACCGGCGCCGGCGGAATTTCCCTTGCCGTCGCCGACCGCCTGAAACGCTATATTAAAGAAAAGAACATCTCGGCCGCTTTCGCGAGCGGCGGAATCACCGAATATATCGTCGCGATGCATAACGAGGGTCTGGTTCGCGATCTCTATGACGTGCAGTGTTTTGATCTCGCGGCTGTCGCCTCAATCGGAAAAAACGCGCGTCATCGCGCGATTTCTGCGGCTCAATACGCGTCGATCCTGGAAAATAACGTCGCCGATCGCCTTGATATCGTTATCCTGGGGGCGACCGAAGTCGATACCGACTTTAACGTCAACGTCACCACCGCGTCCGACGGACTCATAATCGGCGGGAGCGGCGGCCATGCCGACACGGCGAACGGCGCGCGGATCACCGTGATCGTCACGCCGCTTTTGAAGACCCGCTTGCCGGTTGTCAAGGACCGGGTCGTGACCGTCACCACGCCGGGGCGCGACGTGGATATCGTCGTGACCGAGCGCGGCATTGCCGTGAACCCGGCGCGCGCCGACCTTTTGGAAAAACTCGCGGGCAAAGGACTCCCGCTTGTCACGATCGAGGAACTGAGGGATAAGGCGATTAAAATCGCCGGTCGCCCGGAGCGGGTCCCGCTCGGAAAAAGAGTCGTCGGCGTCGTCCGTCACCGCGACCTTTCGGTCGTCGACGCAATTTATGAAACCGGGGGCCGGAGATGATGCCCGAACTCCGGGAAGCGGTCCTGGATTTGGAAAAAGAAGCGGTCCGCGAGTTTCTCTCCGCTTTCGGGCTACGTTATGACGCCGACATCGATTATACCGTCTGCCTTATCGCGGAAGGGCGGATCGTCGCCACGGCATCGGCGTCGGGCGACATTATCAAAGCCGTGGCAGTGAGTCCCGACTGGCGTGGCGAGAATTTAACCGGCAGGCTTGTCTCCCATATGATCGCGTATTTTCGAAGGAAAAATATTTTCCGTTACAAACTTTACACGAAAGCGGAATATATCGACGTTTTCGAGAGTCTTAATTTTCGGCTGCTCGCCGCGACGCCTACGACGGCGCTTTTGGAATCGAGAAACGGCGGAATCGAGGCGGAACTTTCGGCGTTAAAAAGCAAACACCGCGTTCCCGATGGTCCCGCGGCCGCGCTCGTCGTCAATTGTAACCCGTTCACCCTCGGCCACCGCTATCTAATCGCCCAAGCCGCGAAGAAACACCGGACGGTATTGGTTTTCGTGGTCGAGACTGATAAATCATATTTTTCATTTTCCGAACGGTTTATGCTCGTAAAGCGCGGGATTGGCGACTTAAATAACGTTATTGTCCTTCCGTCGACCGATTATGTGGTGTCTTCGTTCACTTTTCCCGATTATTTTTTCAAAGAGATAACGGAGGCGACGGAAGAGCAAGCGAAACTAGACGCCTTGATCTTCGCGAAATACTTTGTTCCCGTATTTAATATTGAGAAAAGGTATTTGGGAAGCGAAACCGATCCCGTGACGCTCAAATATAACCGGGCTTTGATCGAATGCCTAAAAGACGCGGCAACGGTTATACCGCGCCTTGAGATTGAGGGCAAGGCGGTCAGCGCCTCGCTCGTTCGCCGGCTTTACGAGGAGAAAGATTTCGCCGGACTCTCGCGGCTGGTACCGGAAACAACATTGGAGTATTTAAAAACAAGATGAAGATATTAAACGCCCGGGAAGAACGGGCGGCGTTTATCGGCGCCTTGAGCCGAAAAGGCGCGGTTATCGCCGGCACCGCCAATATTCCCGGTCCCGACAAAAACACCGGCGCGGCGCGTTTTATCGTCGATTATTTCGGGAAACTATGCGCTGAGCGCTTCCCGAAAGGGAGAGTTACCAATCGCGAAAGCGCCGACGGTCCTTTTTTTATAATCGAAATTGCGCCGGGGGCGCGGCTAAAAGAAGAACTCGTGAAGATTGAAAACGGGCATCCTTTGGGACGCCTCGTAGATTTGGATTTATATATTGCGGGGAAACCCGTTTCGCGCCGCGATCTCGGCCTTCGGCCGCGAGCTTGCCTGCTATGTCCGCGCGAAGCCGCACTTTGCGCGCGCTCCCGCGCCCATGATTATCGGGATATTAGCGAAAAAATCAGCGAGACGGTGTTTTCGTTTCTAAAAACCGCGGTAGCCGAAAATATTGATTTTGCGATTACAACCGAGGCGTCGCTTGACCCGAAGTTCGGCCTTGTGACGCCGTCGAGCAGCGGTTCTCATCCCGATATGGATTATCAACTTATGATGAAGGCGAAGGAAGCGATAATTGAGCCGCTTTTGGAGATTTTCGCTTCCGGTTATTACCGGGAAGCGGGCGAGGCGCTGACCGCGGCTCGCGCGGCCGGTCTGCGCGCGGAGGAGACGATGTATGAGGCGACGGGAGGAGTCAACGCTTATAAGGGCTTGATATTTATTTTGGGATTCGTTTTGCTCGCGCTCGGGAGTTGTTTCCGGGAATTTTCATTTGACCTGTTTGAAAAGATTAAATATTTTGGCGCGGATCTATTGAGCGAATTCACCGACACCGCGACCTTCGGCAAGCTCGCCTATCGACGTTACGGCATTACGGGCGCTCGGGGCGAGGCGCGCTCCGGCCTGCCCAATGTCGTCAAGGTCCTGCCCTTGCTTAGGGATTACTCGCCGGCGTCTTTAACCGAGGCTTTGGCTTTTTTAATCGCCAATTGCGACGACACCGTCTTGCTTAAGCGGGCCGGCGGCTTGCGCGAATACCTGCGTTACCGCCGGATGTTCGCGAACTTCGGGTCGTATGACCCCGAGAAGGCCCGCGCTTTGACCGACTATTGCGTTTCCCGCAACCTCAGTTTCGGCGGCGCCGCCGATTTGCTCGTCGCGGCGCTATTTATAAAAAAAACGGAGGAGAAGTTCAAGTATTGTTATGAAAGATAACCCCATCGGCGTTTTCGATTCCGGTATCGGCGGACTGTACGTTCTCGACCGGTTAATCGAGGCGCTTCCGGGCGAGGATTTTATCTATGTCGCCGACAGTAAAAATTTCCCCTACGGGACGCGGCCGCCGGCAGAGATCGCCGGTATCGTTACCGCCGTGACCCGCTACATTTTAAAGCAAAACGTTAAGGCGCTGGTCATCGCCTGCAACACGGCGACCGCCCATAGCGGTCACCTGCGCGCAGTCGTCGATATTCCGATTATCGGCGTCATTGAGCCGACGGCCCGCGCAGCCCTGGCCGCGGGAAGCGATGCCGTTATCGCCGTTCTCGCAACAAACGCTACCGTCAAGTCGGGGATTTATCAGAAATACATTAACGAACTCGCCCCGGGGGCGACGGTAATTCCCGTCGGCTGCAGCGAGTTCGCCTCGGCCATCGAGAGCGGGGATATCGGGACCGCGTCTTCCTACCGGCGGGTCGCCGCGAAACTTTCGCCTTACGCCGGGAGGGGAATAGACGCCGTGATACTGGGGTGCACTCATTTTGACCTTTACCGGCGGGAAATCGCCGCGGCGCTTCCCGGCGCCCGCCTGATAAGCGCGGCCGACCCGACCGCCGGGCGGCTTGAAGGCGTTTTGCGGGAAAAAGAGCTGCTTAAGGACGCGGCGCGACCGGGAACGGTCACGATTATGACGACCGGGGACGCCGAGACGTTAAAACAACAAATCGCCTGGTTCCGGCGCGAATATCGCGGCGTTCATCATATTGACCTTTAGCGACTGAAGAATTCTCCAAAAGCCTCCGGGCTTTTTTCAAGGAAGAGAGAGTTTGTCAGTTAGCGCGTTAGATATAATAGAGAAAAGGGAGATTATTATGAAGAAAACTTTGCGTTTCATTATTCTTTTGCTCGCGTTGTTTGTCGGTTTTACCCTTCACGCAAACGCCGCCACGGCGGACGCGTCGCTGATAATCGTTAATCCCGGCGCCGATATGTCAAGAGAAGTAAACGTCTCGTGGCATACAACGACGGAAGGAACGATGGTCAGGTATACTTTGGCGTCCGACACAGCATATGCCAACAAAAGATTCGCGGTAGCCGAGTGCAAACCGGTGCCGTTTGAGGGCAAGCAAGGCGTTAAGCAATGTAAAGCGAGTATTACCGGACTTACGCCCGGATCGCAATACCGCTTGCAGGTTGGAATGGGAAATACCTGGTCGTCCGATTACCTGTTCAAAACGGCCGGCA
>DGED01000015.1:18557-27035 GCA_002385755.1 Caryophanales bacterium UBA3935
CACAGGAACTTTCAGTTTCGTCCACATTACCGATATACATTCCTTTAAGGATATCCCGACCCGCGTTAATACCGCGAACGACGTTTTGAACAAGGCCAAGACGCACGTCGACGATTTGGAATTTATCTTGTTCTCCGGCGACGTAACGGCTTACGGCACTTATTATGATCAATGGGAGGCGCTTTACCAGATGGATACCGCCCGGGAAATGATGTACGCCATCACTCCCGGCAACCACGATTATTATAACGACAGCGCCCAGGTTACGAGCATCGATTATTTCAACGCGATGACGAACAACCCCGATAACGGGGCGGAGGAAGTTAAGGGCTCGTCATATTACTTTAAATACGGACCCGCTTTGTTTATCTCGATTGATTCCGAGGCCATTTATCATAACCAGTCGAAATATCTTCCGAACACCAAGAAGTGGTTCGAGGAAGTCGTGCGCGCGAACCCGGCCGAGTATATTATCGTTTTTTGTCATAAGCCGTTTTACACCGGCAACGGCGGAAGCGGCACGCTTACCAAGTTCATGCGCCAGAATTTCGTTGATCTTTTTGACCGCTACGGCGTCGATTTGGTGCTAACGGGCGATAATCATATTCTCGCCCGAACCCATCCCTTAATCAACGGGCAAAATACCAACGATCCGGCGCACGGGACGGTATATATCGTCGGCCCGCAAATCGGCGACCGCGACGTCGATCCGGGAACGCCGCCCTCCGAAATCGCCTTTACCGAGGGCGGGAAAGTCGACGGCGCGACCATCGTTACCGTCGGCGACGGTAAAATCAAACTTAAAACCTACGACACAAGCGGGAAGATTCTCAGCACGTACGAGATAATATCGAAATCGTCGACCATTGACAAAACCGAATTTTTAAAATCCCTGTCGGTCGAGTTGGATGAAGATGATATCTCCGCGGGAACGCTTAAGTTCGATGATCTCGGACTCGGAAGAATCAACAAGATCCGCGTATCAGTAGGGGAAAACGAAGTCGCTTCTTCCGTTTACCCGCTTGCGAACAGCCTGGAGTTAACGGGCCTTCCGGACGCGGGCGCGCCGTATTCGCTTCAAGTCGTGATAACGCTCAGGAACGGCGAGAGAATCGGGAAAAGCCTTACCCCGCAAATCCCCGAAAATTATTACGGAAAGATTTCCAACCTGCGGGTCGAGGATATTGACGAAAAAAATATCGGACTGTACTGGGACAGCGCTTTGATTCCCGGCAAGGTCAAAAGTCTCGAATTATACGTAAACGGCGAACACAAGGGCAGCATTTCGCCCGACGAAAACATGATCCAACTGGATCGCGTCAGCCCCTATCACAAAAACGATATCAAGCTGCAGGCGGTAAATTATGATGACGAGGTAGTGATCGAGGAAACGATCGAGTTCGGAACGGAAGCCGACCCGGTTACGATCTCGTTTGAGGAAACAAGTAAAACGATATATGTCGGCGATCGATACGAGCCGTCGGTGACGGCAAACCCGGAGCAGGAACTCGCCTTTGAGTTTATTTCGAGCGACCCGACCGTCGCGACGGTTGACGAAAACGGCGTCATCACCGCAGTCGCTCCGGGGGAATGCGTGATCACGGCGTATGTCGTTAAAAGATGGGACGTCGAAACCAAAATTACGATTACCGTGGAAAGCATCAACCTCGCGTTTGAAGACGAGGAAATAACCCTGAAAGCCGGTAAGAAGAGCGCGCCCGCCTATACGGTCAATCCGGAAGTCGAGCTGAACCTGATCTTTACTTCCAGCGACGAAAAAGTCGCGACCGTTAGCGAAACCGGCGAGATAACGGCTGTCGGACCGGGGACCTGCACGATTACCGTGACCGCCGCCGACCGGCCGGACATTAAGGCGGAGATTAAGGTCACCGTCACCAAGAAAGGCTGCTTCGCCTCGACGGGCATAATGTTTGGGTTCGCGGGCCTCGGCCTCGCCTTGACGGTATGGAAAAGAAGAAGATACGTAAGATAGCATCTTAAATAATAAACAGCGCTGAATTTAAAAAAGCCAAGGAACGCGGCGTTTTTGCCGGAATTCTTTGGCTTTTTATATTCTTGATGATTAATAGTAGCTTAGGTTAAGTCCCCGACCGAATCCCTTTCCGTGAGAACGGTTTTGATTTGTAATTGTTTCATTCTTTTTTAGGATTGACGGTCTCTCACCAGTTAAAGATATCGTTGCCGCGGCAGTCATAGGCGACGACGACGGGAAAATCCTCGACCTCAAGCCGGTAAATGGCTTCCGGACCAAGGTCGGGGTAAGCGATAAGCTCGCAGCTTTTAATCGCCTTCGCCAATAGGGCGGCGACACCACCGGTGGCGGTCAGGTAGAGGCCTTTATGTCTCGCGATCAATTCCTTGATTCGCTCTGACCTTGGTCCTTTCCCGATCATGATTTTTAATCCGGCCGGGATTAAAATCTCCGCGTACGAATCCATCCGCGCCGCAGTCGTCGGCCCGGCGGCGCCGACCGGACGGTCCGGTTTTGCCGGGGAGGGCCCGACGTAATAGACGGTCGATGTCTTCAAGTCGAAAGGAAGCGCGTCTCCGGCCGAAAGAGCGCGGGTCAGGCGCTTGTGCGCGGCGTCGCGGGCGGTATAAAGGATTCCGCTCAAGAGCGCGGCGTCCCCGCTTTTTAAACTTTCGATTGTCTTATCATCTATCGGCAATTTTATTCTTTTCATATCTTTACCTACAAAATTATCGTTTTATGACGCGCGACGTGACATTGGAGGTTCACGGCGACCGGGAGACTCGCGATATGACAGGGGAAGGTGTTGATTTTCACCGCCAGGGCGGTAACGCGCCCGCCGTAGCCCATCGGGCCGATCCCGGTCTCATTAATCTTCGCGAGAATCTTTTCCTCAAGGTCGCAGATCTGCGGAAGCGGGGAACTATCGTAAAGGTCGCGGAGCAATGCTTCTTTTGCCAAAAGCGGCGCTTTTTCCAGATTCCCGCCAATGCCGACGCCGACGATAAGGGGCGGGCAGGCTTTTCCTCCGGCGTTTCGGACCGTCTCAAGAACGAAATTGATAATTCCTTCCTCGCCGGCGGCGGGGGTTAGCATTTTGACGGCGCTCATGTTCTCGGCGCCGCCGCCTTTCGGGACGACCGTGATCTTAAGCTTATCCCCGTTTGTTATTTTCGCGTGAATAATCGCCGGCGCGTTATCGCCGGTGTTTTCCCGCAAAATCGGGCATCCGACGACCGATTTCCGCAAATACCCTTCCGCGTAAGCCCGACGAACGCCATCGTTGACGGCGGCCTCGATGTCGCCCTTAAAGACGACCTCGCCGCCGACTTCGAGGAATACCACGACCTGGCCGGTATCCTGACAAAGGGGGATCTCCTCGTTTTCGGCGATTTCGTGGTTGTTTATGATTTGTGAAAGGACGTCTTTCCCGAGCGCGCTCTCTTCCTTATCGAGAGCTTCCTTAATTTTTGCCTTTAAATCCGGTCCGGCTCTAAAGGCGCATTCGAGAAGCAGGGCGCGGACGGCGTCGCTTACCGTGACTAAATCTATTACGCGCATGATAACCTCCGTTTTTTTTATTATATCATTAATCGGTAAAAGTGCAAGCAAATATGTGATAGTAACAATTGATTTGTGGTAAAATATAGGCAAAGGAGGCAAAATCATGAAAAAGCAATACATTGAACTCTTAAAAGGGCGGCGCTCGCGTTACGCTTTGAAAAAGGAATCGCCGCTCTCCAAAGAAGAAATTATAAGTTTGATTGAAGAGGTTACGAAGCATACCCCGTCGGCGTTTAACTCGCAATCGGGTCGGCTCGTCGCGTTGTTTGATAAAGCCCACGAGGATTTTTGGGACTTAACGAAAGAAGAAATCAGGAAAGTGATTCCCGCCGGGCAGTCTTTCGCGCCGACGGAGAAGAAAATGCAGGCCTTTAAGGACGCCTTCGGGACCGTCTTGTTCTACGAAGACTATTCGGTCGTCCGCGGTCTGGAGGAAAAATTTCCCCTTTATAAAGAGAAGTTCCGGGTTTGGAGCGCTCATGGCTCGGCGATGCTACAGATCGGCGTCTGGACGGCGCTAGCGGAAAACGGCCTCGGCGCTTCCCTTCAGCATTACGACCCCGTGATAGACGAAGCGGTAAGAAAACGTTTCGAAATACCGGAAAATTGGGCGTTGGTCGCTCAAATGCCGTTCGGGGCTTTTGACGCGCCCGACGGCGAGAAATCATTCCAGCCGATCGACGAGCGAGTGATCGTTCTCGCGGAATAAAAATATTTTTCCATGTATTCGTAAATCACGCTTATTTGGTATGCGCGCCGGTAAATCTAGTTCAGATTTATCGGTTTTTTTATTGCTTCATATTTGTCAATCGCTTTACGATGCCGGATAATTTCGATAAGCGATTTTTATTTGAAAGTCGCCGCCAAATGTGATAAAATATAAAAAGGAGATGAATAAAAATATGAAAGGAACGATCGCCGTTTTAGACGTCGGGCTTGGCGGTATTAATGTTTTTTCAACCTTGGCCAAGACTTTCCCGAGAGAACGGTTTTTATATCAAAACAATTTAAAATATCATCCTTATTCGGAACGGTCGGAGGCGGAAATCAAAGAGTTGGTCGATGCCGACATCGACGGCGTCATGCGGGAAAATCCGGCTGTTTTAATTATTGTTTCCGACACCGTCATCGAGTACGGCGCGGAAAAACTGAAAACGCTCGATATCCCGGTCATTAAGATTGACGACGCGCTCGTCGAGTATGCTAACCGCAATTACGAGCAGAAGAATATCGTCCTTTTGGCCCGGAAGGAAACGATCGAGGCCAATTTGTATCAAAAGCGTTTTAACTATAACCATCTATATAATATCCCGAGCGACGAGCTGGAACGGATTATCGAGGAGAAGCAGACGAAGACGGCGCGGTCGTTTACGGCCGTGAAGGAAGCGTTCCGCCCGGTCATGAAAAAGGAAGTCGATTTAATCGTTACCGGGTCGCCCTGTTTGATAGATTTACAGACGGAAATCCGCGAGTATATCAAATACCAGATGATCACCGACGTCGGGATGATTATCGCGAACAAGCTCACGGCGCTCTTGCCGGAGGAAGGGAAAAGGCGCCGGGGCGAGAGGATCGTGAAGACGAGCGTTCCGGCCCGGGTTTTCCGGGAAAAAGGTTGTCGGGTTGATTTCAAATACAAAATAAAGGAGTATTGAGATGGATAAGATTGCGAAATTGCGGGAAATTATTGAACGCAGTTCAAATATCGTGTTTTTCGGCGGCGCCGGCGTTTCCGTGCCGTCGGGAATACCCGATTTTCGCGGTTCCGGCGGATTGGAAAAACAAAATATTCCGTTCGAGATTATTCTAAGCCGCGATTATTTTCTCGCCAATCCCGAGACCTTCTACGCCGTGTATCGCGAAAAACTCCTCTTTCCCGCCGCCAAACCGAACAGGGCTCATCACGCCTTGGCCAGGCTTGAAAAACAAGGCAAGCTTAAAGCGGTGATAACGCAAAACATAGACAATTTGCATCAGGCCGCGGGCAGCCAATCGGTCATTGAACTGCACGGTTCGGTTTACCGCAACTACTGCATGAGCTGCAAGAAAAAATACGATTTCGGTTTTATTGCGAACGGCGCCGGCGTTCCCCGCTGTGACTGCGGCGGGATTGTCCGTCCCGACGTTGTTTTGTATCAGGAACAGCTTAACGCGAAGGCGTTGGCGAGCGCGATCGACTGCATAAGCAAGGCGGACGCGTTGATTGTCGCGGGGACGTCGCTCGTCGTGTACCCGGCCGCGGGGCTGATCCGTTATTTTTCCGGAAATCATTTCGTTATCATCAATAAATCGCCGACCGATTTTGACCGGCACGCCGACCTCGTGATATACGATTCCGTCGACCTGGTTCTTGACGCCGCCGTTAAATAAAAAAAAAAGGAAGAAATCTTTCTTCCTTATTGCTGTTGGGCGAACTTGCGCTCGACTTGGGTGATTTTAGCCGGCGGCACCTGCGTCGCCGGATACCAGCCCTTTTCCTCCATTTTGGCGTACACTTCGTTTTGGACCCGTAAACACTCGAAGAGGGAGTTGTTGAATGCGGAACGGACCTCGGGCGTCGAGGACTCGACGGTTGCGTGAAGGAAGAGATCGCAAGTTTCCTTAACCGCGATCAACAAGTCTTGCATTAAGTTTTGATCGTTCATCCTGACACCTCCTTATTGTAATACCTTATAGATTTGATTGAAGACCGATTGGTAGCGTTCCTGCAAGCCTTGCGCGAACGCCTTTAACTCGCGATCTTGGAGGGCGTCGGCGGTGTTGCCGCATTTCTGATAAAGATGTTTTGTCTGGTTAAGACAATCTTCCACATACAACAATTCTTTTTCGCTCATAAAAAACCTCCTGTCGTCAATTATTATTGGAAGATGACGGCATTTTTATACCCGACAATTGTAAAAGTTACTTATTTTAAAAAAACCAGCAAGAGGTTAAGGTCATGTATCATAGTCGCTCGGCGTCGCGCCGGAAACATTTGTTAGAAAGTAAAAATTTATACTTAAGCATCCTGGTGTTGTCGTTGCCGATATTCCTGTCTAACCTGATGAAGGCCTTGAACAGTTTTATCGACATGTATTTTGTTTCAAACCTAGTTCCGGAGGATATTGTTTCGGAATCAATCACGGCGATTTCTATCACATTCCCGATTTTCGCCATTTCCCAAGCTTTTGCCTACGGGGTCATGGCCGCGGGTATCGCTCTCATCTCCCAGGCGTTGGGAGCCGGCCGTAAAGACATGGCGACGAAAATCACCGCGCAATTGCTTTTGCTTACCGCGATTTTAGGCGTCGTCATGAACGCCGTTCTCTATTTCGCTTCGCCAACGATCGTGAGTTGGATGGGAGCAAAGGGCAAAGAGCGCGAGCTAATGATCCAATACGTGCAGATCAGGTCATTTGAGATGGTGCCGCTCTTCATTTATTTCGCTTTTCATGCCAGCCGCCAGGCGAGCGGCGACACTGTCACCCCTTTTATCGTCAACATGATAATGATTTTGTTTAATATTTTCATGACTTGGTTTTTAATAACGCGGTATGATTTGGGGGTTGCGGGCGCGGCGTACGGAACGCTCGCGGCGAACGTTATTATCGCGCCGATTTTTATGGTCATGCTTTTCTGGAAAAATCCCAGTCACATCTATTTGCGGGCGAAAGACATCGTCTATGACAGCGAGCTGGTCGGGAAGATCTTCCGCCTGTCCTGGCCGGTCGGCGTGAGCCAGGCGTTCACGTCGCTCGGATTTTTGATTTTAAACTCCGTGGTCTTATCGTATGGCAACGCGACCGTTAACGCTTTTCAGGTCGGTAATAAAATAAACTCGCTTGTTTTAAACCCGGCGATGGGGATCGGCGCCGTTACCGCCACTTTCGTCGGCCAGAACGTCGGCGCCGGGAATGAAAACCGCGCTCGGGAAGCGGTCCGAAAGGCGATGGTTTTGGTCATCATCATCAGCGTTATCGGCTGCTTGCTTTTGATGCCATTCCGCAAGGAAATGGCTAAACTGTTCTTAAACCGCGTTCCCGAGGCTTTGGAATTAAGCGTCGAATATATGTTTTTTGTTTTTACTTCCCTGCCTCTGATGGGCATATATCAAGTATATATGGGCGCATACCAGGGAAGCGGCGAGACGCATTTCAGCCTGATTTTGGCGACCTTCCGGCTGTGGCTGCTTCGCATCCCGCTCGTTCTCTTTTTTAAAAACGTTTTGCATTTGCCGGCCTCAAGCATCTGGTACGCGATGGCGGTAAGCAACTTCGCGGCCCTTTATTTGGGGATAATCCTTTATCGTTTGTGCCGGTTCCGACCGAAGATTCATAAGGAGCAAATAGCATGAAAAAAGAACCGTTTCGTCTCGGCATCGTCCCCGCGGATGCTTACCGCGAGCGCCGGAAAGCGCCCGGTTATGACTGGGTGAAAAGCATCATTGTCTGCGCTTTCCCCTACCGTCAGGCGAAAGCTCAAGGCCGGTATTTGCCGGCCCGGTTCGGTTACGGGAGCGATTATCACGCGGTTCTATCCGCCAAATTAGAAGAAGTCGCCCGGACGCGCGGATTATCCCGCTACGAGATTTTAGTCGATCGGAGCGCGTTTGACGAGAAACTATTGGCGTGGCTTGCCGGGCTCGGGTTTCTCGGCAGGAACACTCTTCTTATTACCCCGGAATTCGGCTCCTACGTCGTGATTGGGACGATTCTTACCGATCATGTTTTTCCGGAATACTCCCGCCCCCTTGAAGCCTCGTGCGGGGAGTGCGATCTATGCGTCAAAAAATGTCCGTCATCAGCCTTGGCGGGCGGCTTTAACCGCGAGTCCTGTCTATCTTTTCTGACGCAGGTCGCTTCGAAAGATTTTCCCCGTTACGATCTTTTAAAAGACGCCTATTACGGCTGCGACATCTGCCAGGAAGTCTG
The DNA here is from genome assembly GCA_002385755.1 of Caryophanales bacterium UBA3935. Classification (GTDB taxonomy): domain Bacteria; phylum Bacillota_I; class Bacilli_A; order ML615J-28; family CAG-698; genus UBA3946. Next base: position 27,024 of record DGED01000015.1, read on the forward strand.
CCCCCATAACCG
>DGED01000015.1:27222-31137 GCA_002385755.1 Caryophanales bacterium UBA3935
AAAAACATTCCAAGAAAAATTTAAAAATAAAAATTTCGCCTGGATTGGTTACTTAAAAATGTTAAGAAATATAATTGTTTTGGAAGCAAATAATAATAATATTAATATTAAAAAAATCGAATATTTTCAAAAACTGCACGCCGACGCGCCGTGGTTTTACCGACATATGGAATATTTAAAAAAGAGGTTGAAAAATGGCGCGCAATAATATCGTTCTCTACCAGCCGGAAATCCCTCAAAACGTCGGTAATATCATGCGCACCGTCCTCGCAGGCGACGCCTTCCTGCACTTGATCGAGCCATTGGGATTCAGTCTCGCGAGCCGCTATCTCCGTCGCAGCGGCGTCGATTATATCGACAAAGTTGAATACCGTCTCTATCCTAATCTTGACGAGTTTTTCCGGGAGAACGCCGGGGAGTATTATTTCCTGACGCGTTACGGCGAGCGCGCTTTTACCGATGGCGAGCTGGCCAATCTTGAGAAAAATTATTATTTTATTTTCGGAAAGGAATCGACGGGAATTCCCAAAGAAATCCTAAAACCGCGTCTTGACCGTTGCATCCGCCTGCCGATGTCCGATAAAGTCCGGGCTTTAAATTTAAGCAACACCGTCGCGATCGTCTTGTTCGAGGCGTTGAGACAACAGGGTTATCCCAACCTTTCCCGGCGCGAACCGGCTTGTTTCAAAGGCAGTAATTACCTCCGTGAATAAATTATAATCGATATTAATCGGTTTATAATATGATTGTAGAATGGAGGACATGATAAATGCGCAAAAGAAAAAAGTTCTCGCTCTTTAATAATTTCGGCCGTCATTACAACGACAACCAATTCGAGCCTAATTATTATAACCAATACGAGAACGAATTTTCTGAAGAAATGTTTAATCGCGATTACGAGCGGTTAAACCGGCAGAACCAAGGACAGGGCAAAGCGGCGCCGCAAAATAATCAAAACACGGATCAGGCCTTGGCGGGCAATCAAAATACCGATAACGCGGGCGATCACGCCGCAAAACCCCGTCATTGGCAGTAACGACATTCTATATTATAAACAGTTCTTTATGAACTGTTTATTTTTTTTATAACGCTTTCTTAACATTCGGTATCGGGATATGATATAATTAGTAAAAACGAGGGATATAATGAAGCAATATTTGGATTTTTTACGACACATTCTCGAAAACGGACAAGAAAAAAGCGACCGCACCGGAACGGGGACGATCTCCGTTTTCGGTTACCAGTTCCGGCACAACCTTAAAGAAGGTTTTCCTTTGCTTACGACCAAGAAAGTGCATTTAAAATCCATTATTCACGAGTTGCTTTGGTTTATTAAGGGCGAAACCAACATTAAATATCTGGTGGATAACGGCGTCCGGATTTGGAACGAGTGGCCGTATGAAAAATACCGGGCCTCGGCCGAATACCGGGGCGAGACGCTTGATGAGTTTGCGAATAAGATCAAAGAAGACGATGATTTCGCCCGTCGCTGGGGAGACCTGGGGCCTGTTTACGGCCGCCAATGGCGGGCTTTCGCGGGCCGCGAGCGAACCGTCGACCAACTCGCGCGGGTGATCGGGGAAATAAAGACGCGTCCCGATTCCCGCCGTCTAATCGTCTCGAGTTGGCACGCGGCGTATGTCGACGAGATGGCCTTGCCGCCGTGTCACTTGCTTTATCAGTTTTATGTCCGCGATAACACGCTCTCCTGTCAGCTTTATCAGCGTTCGGCCGACGCGTTTTTGGGCGTCCCCTTTAATATCGCGTCCTACAGTCTCTTAACGATGATGGTCGCCCATGTCGCGGGGCTGGAACCGGGTGATTTTGTTCATACCTTCGGCGACGCGCATATTTATAACGACCACCGCGAGCAGGTCGCGCTGCAGCTTGCGCGCGAACCCCGGCCGCTTCCGAAGATGGAGATTGCGAGAAAGGTAGAGTCGATTGACGATTTCCGCTACGAGGATTTTCGTCTTATAGATTATAATCCCCATCCGGCGATTCGCGCCAAGGTGTCGGTATGATATCCCTGATCGCCGCGGTCGCCGCGAACGGCTGTATCGGCAAGGGCGACGCCTTGCCCTGGCATTACCCGGAGGATTTGAAATATTTTCGCCGGGTGACGATGAATCACCGGGTCCTGATGGGAAGAAAGACGTTTACGTCGATATTGGCTCGTCTCGGCAAGCCGCTTCCGGGCCGCGATAATCTTGTGGCGAGCCGCGACCCCGGTTTTAGATACCCCGGCGTTACGATTATCCGAGATCTCGAGGGGTTCTTACAAGAAGAGCATGCGGACGAGGTGTTCGTTATCGGCGGTCATGAAATATACAAGGCGGCCTTGCCTTACGCGGGCCGGCTGTATTTGACGCATATTAATAAAACTTATCCCGGCGATATCTTTTTCCCCGCGTACCGGGCCGGGGATTTCCGCTTGATATCCCGCGAAGATATCGGCGAGTTGTCATTCCGCGTTTATGAAAGGATGAGATCATGATTGCCTTGATCGTGTCTGTTGCCGCTCTAATAATCGCTACGATTTATTTTTACTTCACGCAAATCGTTCCCGGCGTGATTATTTGGTGGAGCATCCCGATTATCCTGGTTGTTTCCTGGATCGCGGGCTTTTTGCTTCTCGTGATATTTTTTGGGATTTGCACGTCTTTGCAAAGCAAAAAGCAAAAGATAAAGGCCCCAAAGCCTTTTTACAATTGGTTTATTTATCACATGACGATTTTCTTGCGCGGTTTTTTCAATATGAAAGTAATCGTCGAGGGAAAAGAACTTATCCCCGAGAAAAACAATATCTTGATCGTGTCCAATCACCAGTCGAATCTCGACCCTCTGATGATTATCAGCGCCTTTAAGGGAAAACCCGTGACGTTTATTATGAAAAACAATATTATGAAGGTTCCGATAGTCGGCACCTGGCTTTACGTTTCCGGGTTTCTCCCCCTCGACCGACGCAATAACCGCAAGGCGATGGAAGTAATCATTCAGGGAATCGACCGGCTGAAACAAGGCTTTACCCTCGCGGTATACCCGGAAGGAACCCGGAGCAAGGGCCCGGAATTAAACCAATTTCGGAACGGGATTTTTCGGATTATCGAGAAAGCGAAATGCGACGCCGTCGTTCTCGCCATCGATAACTTCTATAAAGTCCGAAAGAGATTCCCTTTCCGTCGGACCAAAGTATTGATCCGTGTTTGCGAGGTCTTGCGTTATGAGGACGTCAAGGACATGCACACGAACGAAATCGGCGACCGGGTATACAAAACGATCGAGGACAACCTGGCCGACGCTCGCGCCCGTTATTCGTGGTTGAAATAGCAAGGCAATGTTGAACAATAATAAAATCCCGCGATTATCGCGGGATTTTTACTTTTCCGGAGTGATATTATAATCAATGATTTTTATTTTGCCGTTTAGGACTTCGAAATAATTCATGGAGGAATTTTTCAAGGGGAAACGGAAATCAAATTCGGGGTCAATCGCCGTGATGATTCCCTTTATTACCTGGGCGTGAGCGCAAATCAAAACCTTCTCGGCTTTGCTTTCCAAAGCAAGCAGCGCGCCAATCGCCCTTTCCCGCAGGTCGCAAAGTTTTTCCAAACCGGGCGCTTCCTCCGCGAAGATTACCCGGTAGGTCTCGTCGTCCAAAATCCTGCCCTCGAGGGCGCCGAAACTGCGCTCGCGGAAGTTACCGTCGACGAGCAACGGCTTATCATACCCGATCGCCCGGGCGATGATTTCCGCGGTTTCCCGGGCCCGTTTAAGCGGGCTTGTGACGATCAGGTCCCATTCGCGGTCATGCGTTTTAAGGTAGGCGCCGACGCTCTCGGCTTGGCGGCGTCCGGCGTCGTTTAGCGGGTTATCGGTCAATCCCTGGACCAAGCGGGCTTTGTTCCAGGAGGT
>DGED01000015.1:31373-33265 GCA_002385755.1 Caryophanales bacterium UBA3935
CTTTTGCTGCCAAACTTACCGAAAACGCTCCGATGCTCATATTTCCTCCTTTAACCGGCGTTTTATTTATGTTTAAACTAATTGACTTTATTCATGTGTTTTGGTACAATATTAATAGAAATCTCCGAATCGTAACAGAGTGGGGGGCCCGGCAACCGGGGTGAATTTTGATTGTCAAAAGGGGTAACTTGGGTACCCTAACCCGTCAGCTAACCTCATAGGAGTTCACCAAGCGTATAACTTTTTGTTATGCGTTTTTTGTTTTTCTATTAACAACGGATTTGGAGGTGAAACATGAGAGTTTTGTTGCTGAGGAGAGCGGAAGGGTCCGATACCAAACGCGCGTTAATCAAACGTTTGGTTTTGAGTTTATTAGTTCTCATCATCGGGTTTCCGGCTTACGCGCTTGCCGGTGTCGTCTTTTTAAGGTATTATTTTGCCGGCGGGAACGCGGCGCTTTTGATATCCGGCTTGGCGTTTTTCGCCCTTGCCGCGTCATCCGTCATCATCGCTCTCGGGGCGGGCAAGAAGACGCTAAAAAGGCTCGCGACGAATGATTATATCCATGCAAACACCGGAAATTAGCCGAACGCGCAAAATTATTATAGCATAATTCACCGTTTTGTGCTATAATAAACTTCACGACAATGAGGTGATAACGCTTGCGTACGGTTGATTTAATTGTTAAGAAAAAAAACGGAGAAGAACTGACGGCCGCCGAGATTCGTTATTTGATCGACGGTTACGTCAAAGGGGATATTCCGGATTATCAAATGAGCAGTCTTTTAATGGCGATATGTTTCCGCGATTTAAGTCCCGCGGAACGTTTTTACCTAACGGAAGCGATGCTTGAGAGCGGCGCGCGGATAGATTTGTCCGGTCTCGGCGGTTTTCTTGTCGACAAGCACTCGACGGGCGGCGTCGGCGATAAAACGACGCTGACGCTGGCGCCGATTCTTGCCGCCTGCGGATTGAAAGTTGCGAAAATGAGCGGGCGCGGGCTCGGTCACACCGGCGGGACGCTCGACAAATTGGAATCGATCCCCGGCTTCAGAATCGATCTTTCCCAGGAAGAGTTTTTACGGCAGGTGCGGGATATTTCCCTGGCGGTCGCCGGTCAGACGGCGGAGGTCGCCGTCGCCGATAAAAAGTTATACGCCTTGCGCGACGTCACCGGGACGATCGACTCGATCGGCCTTATCTCGTCTTCGATTATGTCGAAGAAAATCGCGAGCGGCGCCGATTATATTTTGCTTGACGTCAAGGTCGGCGCCGGGGCATTTATGAAAGATTTGGCTTCGGCGCGCGATCTCGCGGCCGCGATGGTCGATATCGGCCGCCGTTTCGGGAAAAAGACAGCCGCCGTCATAACGGATATGAGCGAGCCCCTGGGCGAGGCCGTCGGCAACGCCCTTGAGGTAATCGAGGCCGTGGAGACGCTCAAAGGCAGGGGGCCGGAAGATTTCCGTAATCTCTGTCGGCATCTCGCGGCGGAGCTTCTCGTTATGACCGGGAAGGAAGCCGACCGCGCCGGCGCGCTTGAGGCGATCGACAAAGTCGTCGCGAGCGGCGCCGCGTTAAAGAAATTCCGGGAAATGATCATCTATCAGGGCGGGAACCCGGCCGTAACCGACGATTACTCGCTTCTCCCGAAAGCCCGGTATCGTCACGTCGTGACCAGTCCCGAAAGCGGCTACGTCGCGCTTGTCAACGCCCTCGAAATCGGCCGCGCGGCAATGCGCCTCGGCGCCGGGCGGAAGACCAAAGACGATAAAATTGACCTTTCGGTCGGGATTACCGTTAAGGCCAAGACCGGGCGAAAGGTCGAGAAGGGAACGCCCCTCGCCGTCATATATGCCAACGACGACGATTTTAGGGAAGTCGCGGAAGCG
>DGED01000015.1:33561-34820 GCA_002385755.1 Caryophanales bacterium UBA3935
TGGTTTAAGTTTTTGCTGGTAATGGCGTTTACCTTCGCCCTGACCTACGCTCTGACGCTGCCGCCGAAATATATCGGCGAGATTATCGACCGCATCGTGCAAAAAAGCCTGACTAAACGCGACGCGATCGTGTTATGCGTCTCGATGGCGGTCGCCGGCGTCGTTATTTACGGCGCCGCGGTCATTAAGGACAGGATAGCGGGGAAGTTGTTTCACGAGTTGTATTACCGCCTGAAAAAGCAATTTCTCGTTAAAATTTTCAAACAGGACGGGGATTTTTTCGAGACCTATCATCCCGGCGACTTAATGAACCGGGCGACTGGCGATATTCACATGATCTCGCACGTATCGACGCATTTGTTTTTCCATTTTGTTGACGCGGTCGTGATGCTCGTAATCTCGTTCGTTTTAATGATTAGGCTCAATATCCCGCTGACCTTTTACTCGATTATCCCCCTGCCGTTGATTACCGCCCTGGTAATGTATTTGCGGCCGAAAATCATCGATAACTGGAAACAGGTTCGGATCAAGGTGTCGCGGCTTAACAACCTGGCGATGGAAAGGGTTAACCACGTGAAACTGGTGCGCGGGTTCGTGCGGGAAAAAGAAGATGAGAAAATTTTGAACGCGAACGCCGCCGATGTTTTCGCGACCGAGCGCCGGGCCGTCCTGATGCAGGCGTTGTTTATGCCGTCGTTTCGGATGATCACTTTGATCAGCCAGGGCATCGCTCTCGGTTTCGGCGCCTACCTGATTATTAACCAGTTGGATTTTACCGTCGGAAAACTGATTACCTTTAACCTTTATCTTAATATGTTTGCGAGCCCGTTCTTTCGTTTAGGCAATCAGATCACCCGTTTCGCGCAAAGCGGGGTGTCTTTCGACCGTCTGAACGAGGTAATGGAGGCGACGCCGGCGATAATCGATAAGCCGGACGCCGCCGAACTCGAGAAAGTCGATTCCATCGAATTCCGGGATCTTTCTTTCCGTTATCCCGGGGATAATAAATACACGATCGAGAATATTAGCCTATATCTTAGTCGCGGGGAAACGTTGGGAGTCGTCGGAAAAACCGGGAGCGGTAAAACGACGCTTGTCCGGCAACTTCTGCGCGCGTTCCCGATTACTTCGGGAAGCATTTATATCAACAACAGGATTATCTGCGATTACAAGAAGGAAAGCATCCGCCGTCAGATCGCTTACGTGCCGCAGGAACACGCCTTGTTTTCCCGGACCGTTCTTGAAAACCTTAAACTTGG
>DGED01000015.1:35068-40695 GCA_002385755.1 Caryophanales bacterium UBA3935
ACCCTGTCGGGCGGCCAGAAGCAGCGGCTATCGATCGCCCGCGCTTTCCTGAAAAACGCCGACGTCCTGATTATGGACGATTCGCTCTCCGCAGTCGACGGCGTTACCGAGAAAAACATTGTGAAAAGCCTTAAGGAAAACCGCCGCGGGCGGATCAATATTATCTGCACCCACCGCCTTTCGGTCGTCGAGGAAGCCGACCAGATTATCGTATTGGACGAGGGGCGGATTGCCGAACGGGGAACGCACGAAGAATTAATGGCAAAACGCGGTTGGTATTACGAGCAATACCTGACCCAGCAGATGGAGGCCGGCGATGAAACGTAAGAAGCCGGCATACCTGTCCACGGGACGGATTTTAATCCGCGTTTTCGGTTACGCCCTCAAAAGCAAGTATTTGTTATTGACGGCCTTGTTCTTCCTGCTCGTTTTTTCCGCTTTGGAAATCGCGCAGCCGCTGATTATCAAGCGCGTTATTGACAACGAGCTCGCGGGCGTCGCGACCGTTTGGACCGAGGTCGAGGACGAAAGCGAGAAAACTGTCCGCTTTGACGGCAAATTATATATGAAAGGTTCCGCCGCCGGCGAAAAATATACGATCCGCTATTACCGGGACGGCTATCTTTGGATTGCCGGAGAAATCCCCGAAAAAGACAATGTCGTCGCGATCGGGGAGAAGGCGATAATCGAAAGAAGCGATGAAACGACCTACGAGGTTGAATACCGGATTCTCACGAAAGCGGAGACGCGACAGTTTTTCGAACCCTCGGTTAAACCGATCACCCTGATGATCGCGCTTTACGCCGTTGTCTCGATTATTATCCTGCTTTCGCGATATTTCCAGCGGATCGCCTTCACGACATCGTCGCTCAGGCTTTCGCTTGATATGCGCGAGAACATGTTTGAAAAAGCCAACCGGCTTCCGGTCGCGTATTTTTCGACCGAGCCGTCGGGAAAGATCGTTTCCAAAATGGTCTACGACACCGAAGGCGTTCGCGGCCTTTACGAAGTGATTTTTTCTATCACGAGTTCTTGCGTTTCGTTAGTTATGATCTATGCCGGGTTCTTTTACCTTGACTGGAGACTCGCGCTCTTTACAATCGCGGCTTTTCCCTTGATTTATCTATGGATGAGCGTGTACCGGCGGATCGTTAACGCCTATAATCACAGCATTAGGGAAATGAACTCGCGGATCAACGGGAAAATGGCGGAATTCGTTAACGGCGTTGGCATTATCCAGGCCTTCAATAAGGAGCGGGAAATGACCGACGAGTATGATGCGCTATTGTTGGAAAACTACGATACGAAACTTAAGCATCTGCGGATCAACACGTTATTCGGTTACCGGCTTTTAAACTTTATTTACCGGATGGTAGTCGTGCTTGTGCTCGTTTATTTCGGGATGCGGTATTTTTCCGCCGAGATAATCGTTGTCGGAACGACGATATTCGTTTTCGTCGAGTATTTGGGAAAATTAATGCATCCGATCGCCGATATCTTCAGCAATCTCAATTCGCTCGAGGACTCGCTCGTTTCCGCTTCGCGGGTCTTTGAATTTCTGGACAAGGAGGAAGACACGGGTCTGGGCGAGGTGACGGGCGTCAAGTTCAAAGGCGATATCGAGTTTCGAAACATTAGCTTCCGCTATGACGAGCAGTACGTCCTGAAAAATGTCTCGTTTAATATCAAGGCGGGACAGTTCGTTGGCCTCGTCGGCGCCACCGGGTCGGGAAAAAGCACGTTGATGAACTTGCTCGAGCGTTTTTACGATTTGGAAGAAGGCAACATTTACATCGACGGCGAGGATTACACGAAATATTCGAAACAGGACGTCCGAAACAATATCGGCATTATCCTCCAGGACCCCGCCATTTTCGAAGGGACGATTAAAAGCAACATCACCCTGGGAGCCGACGTTCCCGACGAGGTCGTTATTGAGACGCTCCGGAAAATCGGCGCCGGCAAGTTTGCGAGCGATTACCGGGATGGTATTCATACTAAAGTCGCCTACATGGGCGAGAACCTCTCGACCGGCGAGAAACAACTGATCGCTTTCGCGCGGATATTGCTTCGCAACCCGGCGATAATCATTCTCGATGAGGCGACCGCCAATATCGACAGCGAAACGGAAACTTTAATCCAAAACGCTTTGACCGTTTTATCCGAAAGCCGGACGACGATCGTTATCGCCCACCGGCTCTCGACGATTAAAAACGCCGATACTATTTACGTAATGGACGGCGGAAGGATAGTAGAAAGCGGAACGCATAACGAATTGTATTTGAAAGAAGACGGTGTATACCGGTCGATGTACGAAGCTTTAAATTAGGAGGAATTCCATGACCTTATTAATCGAACAAGTATTGCGCGTGGTCGCCGCCGCCATCGTCGGCGCGGCCATCGGCTACGAAAGAGAAATCAAAAATAAACCGGCGGGGTTTTTCACCTTCACCCTGGTCTCCGTCGGAAGCTGCCTGATCGCCATTCTCCAACAAAACGTCGTTAACGAGGCGTTGGCGATGGCCGAGCGTTACGCGCAAACGGATCCCCTGGTAATCAGCGCCGTTACCGCCGACCAGGGCCGGATCATCGCCGCGGTCGTTAGCGGGATCGGTTTCCTCGGCGCCGGCGCGATCATTCATAACCGATTCCAGGTTAAAGGGGTGACGACCGCCGCCATGCTTTGGTTGGTTTCCGGAGTCGGGCTATTAATCGGCACCGGCGGTTTAAACAATTATGTTATCGCCGGGGTTACGACGATAATCGTTCTGCCGCTCACGATGTATAGCCGCCGTTTGGGAGACAAGTTGTCTAAGACAAAGAAAGTGCAGAAAATCACGATTGTTTTCGAGGAACAGTTTGAAAAAGAACTGTTTGATTTTCTCGCCCAGCAGGGCGTGATCGTCCGAAAAAGTTTTTTCGTCAATAAAACCGTTCAGCAATCCCGACAGGTGAAGGAATCGATTATTTATTTTAGTTTGCCGAAGACGAGAAACTTCTCCGACATGATGGATCAGGTGTCGAAACTGGATTATGTTTACGAAATCCACGAGGCGTAAAAAAAACGACAGAGTTTTCTGTCGTTTTTTTATAATAACCGGGCTTATGGCCCGGGTTTTTTCAAATGGTGCGGCTAGTGAAACTCGAATTCACACATCCTTGCGGATACTACCCCCTCAAAGTAGCGCGTCTACCAATTCCGCCATAGCCGCATAAAATGGTGCCACTGGCCGGATTCGAACCGGCACGCCCGCGAAGGCGCTTGATTTTGAGTCAAGTTTGTCTACCAGTTCCAACACAGTGGCATGCCTTAATATTATACACTATTTTCTCGGCAATTTCAAGATTTTTCGCAAGAAAAATCGCTTCCGTTTGACAAATCGTCCCGACGCCGTCGAACGCGTCAACCAAATTTTGACTTGTCATCAAGGCGGCTATTTCCATTCGCGCTCCGTTGTCGTGTGATAAAACGGGCGCGTCTGTCACATCGCTCTTAAAAGGTTATTTATGGAAACATATTTTTCCGGTTTAAATGACGCGACAAATGTTATATAATAATTATGTAGAAAATATGGGAGAAAAGGTATGAAGAAAACATCTTTATTGGCGGTATTGACCGTTTTTAATTTGCTCTTTTACTATTCGATGCGCAGCTTTTGGTCGGGAATCGAGGGAATGTTCGGCGTTTGGTGGCTCGCTTATCTACTGTTTATCGTAATCGTCGCGCTCGCCGTTTCCTCAATAATCCTGAGATTGACGAAACGCGCGAACGCCGTTCTGTTTTGGGTAACGTTCGGGCTCTCGATCGCGATAACCGGCGGCCTCGGCTATATGTTTTATCTCGGGATTGGGTCGCTTCCCTTCGTGCTGGAGACTTTTGCTGACGCGCTGATTCTTGTCGCGGTTATCTATTTTATTTGGTTCCTTATTTTCGCTTACCCGAAAACAACGCTTGCGAAAAGGAAATTAGTAAAAACGCCGCTTTTCTTGTTAATTTTTATTTTGCTGTTAATTCAGTTTTTTGACTTGCGCTTTAATTATATTACCTCCGCCCCCGTCGTCTATGCCGTCGAGGACGAGTACCAAATCGTGTGGACGACCAACGCCCGCGCGAGCGGCGTCGTAACCGTCGGAAACAAAAAGTACTACGACCTTTACGCCGGTTCCGAACGCTCGGAAACGCGCGTTCATAAAGTGTCGGTGCCAATGACCGCGCTTGACGCGGAAAAATCATATACCATATCGTCAACCGCCGTCATATACCGGGGGCCTTATTCCGGAATCAAGGGAAGAAAGGTTGAGAAGACTTATGCCTTTAAACCGGTCGATTTAAGTGACGGCCTGCATTATTACGCCTTAAGCGACGCCCACGATTATGCCGGGGCCGCCGTCGCCGCCGGCGGATATTGGGAAGAAAAGCTTGATTTCCTGCTCTTGATCGGCGACATCTCGTCGCACTTGGAGTCGGGCGCGAATCTTAACTTGATTAACGAGATCGCTCACAAGATTACCAAAGGGGAAAAACCGGTGGTTTTCGCCCGCGGCAATCACGAGGTCAAGGCGGAACGCGCCGACGAGCTTTACCGCTATGTCGGCAGTAAAAACGAAAAATTCTATTACACCTTTAAATTAGGCGGCGTTTACGGAATCGTTCTCGATTTGGGCGAGGACCATGACGACGACTGGTGGGAGTTTTATGATCTCGCCCATTTCGATTCATACCGGGCCGAGCAGACGGCGTTTTTGGAGGAACTGCTGGCGACGGGCGAGCATGCCGATCCCGGGATAAAGTACCGGATGCTCGTTTCGCACATCCCCGTGACTTATGTCCAGGGGGATTTCCTGAAAGAATTCAAGGAAGAATGGACGGACCTTCTTAACCAGTTTAACTTGGATATCGCTTTAAGCGGGCATCATCACCAGTTAATGCCGCTGACGACCGATATCGCCCCCGCAACACCCTTGCGGTTTCACGCCGATTATCATGCGGACACGACGACCGTCCGCGGATACCGGACCGACGCCAATTTTGACGCGTTTGTTGTCTCGAGAAGAAGCGACGTTCAGGATATCGGCGTCGCCGAGAATCTCTTCGGGAAAAAACTTTCGGGGCTCGCGGTCGCCGTCGATTTTACTGCCGAAAAACAAACTATCCGTTATACCAATGTCAAACGGGAAACCGTCCCCGTTGTCAATCCTTTCACCGGCGCGCGGTTTGAAGAATTGGAATTATTGTTTAATTAGATTCGCGTTATAAAATCATGAGGAGAGAGAGTTATAGTGAGGAAAGCGTATCTTTTATTATTGGCTATTTTTTGCCTGCTTGCCGTCGGCTGCGTTGAAGACCCCGAGATAATCGTCAGCGGCGCGGACACGGTTAAGGAAGGCGAAACAATCGTTTTGGACGTCGAGGTGACCGGAAGCAAGAAAGAGGTTGCTTGCGAGAGCGAGGACGATTCCGTGCTCTTGGCCGAGATGCTTGATCGGAATACTTGTATCGTTACCGGCGTCGCGGCGGGTACCGCGGGGATCATCTTTACCGTCGGCGACTATTCGGTGAAGTACCGGGTCACGGTTGAGGAAAACGAACCTGACGACGAGGATGAAGAGGATGAAGAGGAAGAAGA
>DGED01000015.1:40900-42456 GCA_002385755.1 Caryophanales bacterium UBA3935
GAAGAAGACGATGATGACGAAGCCTTGGCCTTTGTTAACAATGTTATCGAAAGCATGACGCTCGAAGAAAAAATCGGCCAAATGTTTATCGTTGGATTTGTCGGTTCGACGATTCCCCAAAACACCCTTAATAACATTTCCCAATATAAATTCGGGAATTATATTTTCATGCAATACAATACCGAGTCAAAAGAGGACCTTTTCGCGCTTACGACCGCCTTGCAGGATAATATCCTTAATCTTGTCGGCGTTCCCGCCTTTATTTCCATCGACCAGGAAGGCGGTAAGATCGTGAAATTTGTGTCGGGAGCGACGCACTTTATCGGAAACATGGCGCTCGCGGCGACGGGCGAGGCGGAAAACGCGCTTTCGGTCGGAAAAGCCGTGGGCGAGGAACTGCGTAATTTTGGGATCAACGTTGATTTCGCTCCCGTTCTTGACGTGAACAACAACCCGAAAAACCCGATCATCGGCGTCAGGAGTTATTCCGACAGTCCCGAGGTCGTCGCCGCGTTCGGATGCAACATGATCCGCGGGCTAAAGGAATCGCGGGTCATGGCGACCGCCAAGCATTTTCCCGGCCACGGCGACACCGACGTTGACACTCATTACGGGTTGCCGCGGATACCGCACGATATGGACCGCCTTTATCAGGTCGAGCTTTATCCCTATATCGAGGCGATTGAAGCCGGGCTCGACGCGATTATGACGACGCATATCGTTTTCGAAAAGCTTGATCCCGATTACCCGGCGACTTTGTCGCGCGCCGTGCTTACGGGGCTTTTACGGGAAGAACTGAGGTTTGAGGGCCTGATAGTTACCGACGCCATGGAAATGAAGGCGATCGTCAATCATTTCGGAATGGCCGAGGCCGCCATCCTCGCCGTTTTGGCCGGAGCCGATATCCTGACTTTTACCGAATCAACCTCCAATTCGGTCACCGCTTATAACGCTGTGCTCGACGCCGTAAGAAGCGGCCGGATTGGCGAGGAGCGGATTGACGAATCGGTCAGAAGGATATTGCTTAAGAAATATGAATACGGCCTGTTCGCCGATTGTTATCCCCGCGCAGACGCTCTTTGGGCCGACCTCACATCCCACCGCGAGTTAAACGAAAGGTTGGGCGAGAAGAGCCTGACGCTTGCAAAGGGGGATTTTTCCGGTCTCGATAAGTCGCGCCGGACGCTCGTGATTTCCTCGCGCGCGACGCGTTACGCCCTCGAGCCGGGTTTAAGCGGCGACGCGAATTCCTTCGCTTACGTGGCGCGGAAGCATCTTTCCGCGCGCGGTCACGACGTTGATTATTATGTCTTCTCGACGACAAAATACGAAAGCATCATTGCGGCCGCGCCCGGATATGACCAAATTATCATAGCATTTGAAAATCCTTCCGGAAACGAGGTCAATCTGATCAGGGAGATTTATCAGATTAATCCCGATGTCGTCGTTGTCTCGCTTGATAAGCCATACGATATAAATCTTTTTCCTGAAATCGAAAATTATATTTGCGTTTATGAATACACGCCGCTTTCCGCGGCGACGCTAATCCGTTATTT
>DGED01000015.1:42729-49363 GCA_002385755.1 Caryophanales bacterium UBA3935
TTTCCGCGCCTTTTTTTCGCGCGTGAATCAGGGCTGCTGCATCTGCGCCCGATACATCTCGTAGTATTGTCCGCGTCTGGCCATAAGCTCCTCGTGGTTACCGCGCTCGACGATCCTTCCCGCGTCAAGGACGACGATTTGGCTGGCGTCCTTCACGGTCGAGAGGCGGTGGGCGATGATAAACGTCGTCCGGTTTTCTTTTACCACTTTAAGCGCTTTTTGGATCAACTGTTCGGTTTCCGTATCGATGTTCGCCGTCGCCTCGTCAAGAACCAGGACGGCGGGGTCGTAGACGAGCGCCCGGGCGAAAGATATTAACTGCCTCTCGCCGACGGAATAATTGGCTCCCATTTCGGCGACCCGCTCGTGGATGCCCTTGGCGTATTTTTCGATAATCCTATCGGCGCCGATTTTTCTTAACGCCTCCTCGATCATTCCGTCGCTTATCGCCGGGTTGTTGAGGCGGATATTTTCCGCCACCGTCCCGGAGAAAAGCGTCGGGTCTTGGAGGACGATGCCGATATGGCGCCGGAAGGCCTGACGGGAGAAAGAGCGGATGTCGCGGCCGTCGATAAGAATCTCTCCTTCCGAGAAATCGTAAAACCTGAGCAAAACGTTCATAAGCGAGCTTTTCCCGCTGCCGGTATGGCCGACAATGGCGACGGTTCTCCCGGCCTCAACCTTGAGATTAATGTTCTTGAGGACGTAATGGTCGTTTTCGTAGGCGAAGCTGAAGTTTTTGAACTCGATGTCGCCTTTGAAACGCGGAATCTCGTCGTTATGCAACGGAATTTCTTCTTGGTCCAAAAGATAGAAGACGCGGCTGCCGGAAACCATCGACTGCTCAAACACGTCGAGATTGGAAAACACTTGCTGGATGGGGTTGATGAGTTTATTCATGTACTCGACGAACGCGTAAATCACCCCGACCTCGACAATATTCTGAACTCCCAAAGCTCCCCAACCGAAATAAAGGATAATAATCGCGTAGATTAGGCGGCGGAAAGTTTGGATAAGATTAAATGAACCCGCCGCGTTTAACATTTGCATTTTTTTCCGATAAGAATAATAGCGGCGGTTATGATGCTCGAATTCCTCAAAACAAAGATCCTCGCGGTTAAAAGCCTGGATTATTTCCATGCCTTTAATTGACTGGTTAAGGTAAGCGTTGATTTCCGCGTTTTCCCCGCGGATCACCTCGTTATATTTTTTTGCTTTCCGGCGGTAGATCGTCCCCCAAAGCAAAAGCAAGGGAATGAGCGCGAGCGTATAGGCCGCGAGTTTAGCGTTTAAGGCGAACATGCTGATATAAATGCCGACGAATAAAACGATGGCGCTAATAAATACAATCAGGGTCCGCGCGAACAAATCAATGATCGTTTGCGTGTCGTTAGTGACGCGGGCGACTATTTTCCCGGCGGGAGTTTTATCGAAGTAGGAAACGGGCAACTTTTGAATCTTCCGAAAGGCTTCGCACCTAATATCATAGGTCACCTTGTTTCCAAGTTTAAAGAAATTATAGCGGTAAGCGTAGGTGATTATTATGAGCAAGACGTTAAGGATGACGTAGAAAGCGACGAGCTCTGCGATTGGTCTGATCGCCGGCCGGTAGAAAGCGAGCACGTCTTCCCCGGCGAGAACGGCGTAATCATAGGCATAGATATTGCCGTCATCGTCGGTCACGACAAGTTTTCCGTCCGCTATTTCTTTCGCTCCTCCCGCGACAGCCTCATCGACGAAATAGAATACGTTATTAATAAGGAAAATCCTTACCTCGTTTTCTTCGGTTACCCAGAGTTCTTTGTCGCGGAGGTTTCTTTCCTGCGCGTAATGACGGCCGCCGTACCGGACCGTCTTCCCTGCCGACTCGTCGACTTCATACCAAGGTTTTTCGATCCCGATGAGATGGTCGTCGATAATCGTTTTAAAACAGATCGGCAGGAGCAGTTCGATGCCGATCGCGAGGAAGAGGGAAAACAAGGAAACAAAAACTAAAGCTTTATATTTACTCGCGTATTTCCAAATCCGCCGAAGGGTCATCTTTCTCTACTCCCGTTTTATATGTTAATTGCTGGCGCGTGTATTGCCGGTAATACCATTTGCCTAATTTCATCAATTCTTCGTGACTGCCCCTCTCCGCGATTCGTCCGTTATCCATGACGATAATCTCGTCGGCGCGCTCGACCGCGGTCAGGCGGTGGGCGACGATAATCGCCGATTTCCCTTTCCGCGCCTTCTTAAGATTTTGCAGGATTTCCGCTTCCGTCGTCCCGTCGACGGCGGAAAGGGAATCATCAAGGATCAAAATTTCCGGGTCCGAAATCAACGCCCTGGCGATCGCCAAGCGTTGTTTTTGCCCGCCGGAAAGCGTGACCCCGTGCTCGCCGACAACGGTATCCAGACCATCGTCGAAAGTTTCAAGGTCTTTTTGGAAAGCGGCCGCCGCCGCGGCGGCGCCGATTTCCTCGGCTCCGGCGTTTTCTTTCCCGAAAGCGATGTTTTTATATATCGCGCCGGAAAACAATATATGTTCCTGGGGGACGTAGCCGAAAAATCCCCTTACCTCGCCGGCGGCGATGTCCTTGATGTTCACGCCGTTAATCGCCACCTCGCCCTTACGCAAACAATACTGTTTTAACAACAACCTGATGATCGTCGTTTTCCCGCTTCCGGTTTTTCCGACGATCCCCAGGGTCTTGCCTTTTTCCAGGGTAAAACTAATATTTTCGACGGCCGGAAACTCGCTGCCCGGGTAGGCGAACGTAACGTCCCGGAATTCGAGCTTTTTAAACGTCGGTCCGACGGCGACGGGCGCGGCCGGCTCTTTGACTTCCGGCGTCTGACTCATGATATTATCGATCCGGTCGTAGGAGGCGTTGCCTCGGCTCATGATATTGACCAGGTCTCCCAAAGCGAACATCGGCCAGCCGAGCATCCCGAGATAAACCACGAACGATACCAATTGTCCCGGGGTGAGTTCCCGGCGGAAGACGAGATACGCGCCGACGCCGAAGGCGATAGCCGAAGCGGCCGTGAAAGCGGCGCGGAACAGGGGGTCAAAAAGGGCGTTGATACGCACGAGACGGTTGTTTTTCCGGTAGGCGTTGGCTCCGCTCGCTTTCAATTTTTCGATTTCCGCGTGTTCCTGGACATAAGCCTTCGTCACGCGAATGCCGATGATTGATTCGAGAACGAGGTTGTTCATTTCGCCGAAGGCGATTTGGCTTTGGGCGTACGCGGCGTGGATTTTCTCGCCCAATATTTTTACCCCCAAGCCGATAAATACGATTGGGATCAAAACGATTATCGTGAGTTTAAAACTAATCGTATACATCATCATAAACAAAATCATGATCAGGTAGACGACGGAATCAACAAGCGTGAGGATTCCGTACCCGGCCGTCATCGCGATGGCGTTAAGATCGACAGTCGCCCGGGTCATCAAGTCGCCGCTGCTGTTTTTATCGAAGAAATGACTGTCCATTTTCAATAAATGCCGGAAATAATTCCTGCGGATCGTGTATTCAAGTTTGATGCTCGCCCCGAACAATAAATAGTTCCAGAGCCAGGAGATCAAATACCCGCCGACGGTAACCGCGATCATCATGCCAAAAAGCGCGAGGAGCGACGATTTTGTGATGGTTTTGTTTACGATCTTATCGATTCCCGCCTCCAACAGTTTGGGGGCGATAACGCTCGCCAGGCTGGCCAGGTTTAAAAAGGTGATCGCCAGGACATAGCGGAGCCAATTAGCTTTAATATACCACCAAATTTTCTTGAACATGCTGAACATAATATCATACCTCGTTGTCTCGCTTCTTACGATATATAATTATACTATAATAACGTAATAAATCAATAACCAAGATAATCCCGGGGTTCAAAGCGCGATGTAAACAATTGTTTACATAAAAAGTTGAATAAAATCTTTGAAGTTTATGGCAATTGCCGGCTCGTGTGATATAATATACGCGGATATATTGGAGGGAAATATGAAATTCGAAGAAAATTTAGTCAAACTGAGAAAAAGCAAGGACTTGTCCCAGGAGGAATTGGCGGAAAAACTTAACGTGTCGCGCCAGACGGTTTATAAATGGGAGACTGGCCAAAGCTATCCCGAACTCGATCGCCTGATGTTAATCGCCAAGCTGTTTGGCCGCTCGATTGACGATTTGGTCAATAAAGAATTGGAATTCGGCGGCGACGCCGAAGCGAAGGCAAAATACGAGCGCTTTTATAACCGCTACAGCCTTTTTATCGCTCTCGGGGTGTTTCTCGTAGTTTTAGCCGCGGCCGCGCTTTTGGCGGCGCTCGCGTATTTCGGCGAAAGCAGATATTTTATCCCGTTCGCGATCTATTTCGTTATTTTTTTGGCCGGGAACGGTTTGCTTGTTTATTTCGGCATCCAGTCGGATTATTTCCGGAAGACGATCCCGGAAAATATTGATTTTTACTCGCCGGAAGAACGAAGGGCTTTTTCGAAAAGGTACGCTTTCTGGGTCACCGCCGGCCTCGGGATTATGTTTTTGGGCATCGCGGCGCTTTTTGTTGGGCTGCAGTTTCTTGACGATTTATACTCAGTCGCGATTATGCTTGCGTTTTTCGCCGTCGGGATTTTTCTGCTCGTCTACGCGGGTTTGCTTGACGACAAATATAAGATGAAACACCGCGGGAGGGTAAAAAGAAGAAACGCGAAAGGGCGGAAAATATCGTCGGTGATCATGCTTTCGGCCGTTATCGTTTTTTTGCTTTTGGGTTTTTTATTAGAAAAGTGGCATCCCGGCTGGGTTGTCTTCCCGATCGCCGGCCTTGGCTGCGCGATCGCGGACGTTATCGCGCGCAAGGAATAAGGCGTTTCCCGAATGGCGAAACGCTTTTTTTGTTGCAAGGGGAAGGAAAATAAGATATAATGTTATATGATAGAATATCGAAAGCATGTTAGAGGTCGAGATGAGAAAGAATAATCTAATAATCCTTTTTCTGTTTCTGCTGTTTTTATTGACCGCCTGCGTTACCGATCCCAATCCGGCGCCCGTCGGAAACGGCGACACGGATATGTCCGGGTCGGTATATCTTTTAGCAATTAACGACACTCACGGCGCTTTTTACAGCGAGGGGAATTACCCGGGCTTGGACCGCGTCGCCGGACTGCTCGAGGAATTGGAAGAGAAAAACGGGAAGTATGTGAAAATCGCCGTCGGCGATATTTTTCAGGGATCCTACATTTCCAATATTCATTACGGTCTCCCGCTCCTTAGAGCTTTAAACGCCATGGAATTCGACGCTTTTGTTATCGGCAATCACGAGTTTGACTGGGGCCTCGATAAAATCGCCCGTTACGCCGACGGAGACCCCGAAAACGGCGAGGCCGATTTCCCGTTTTTAGCCGCGAATATCGTCTGCGAGGGAAAAAAACTTGACTGGACGGAAGATTACGTGATTGTGGAAAGGGAAGGTTTTAAAATCGGGATTATCGGCGTTATCGGTTACGGTCTGGAAAGTTCGATTGCTGCGGATAAGGTAGAGGGTTACGCGTTTTTGGATCCGGTCCCGATCGTCAGGGATTTGGCCGCGGAACTCAGGTCCGAGCATTCCTGCGATATCGTAATCGTTGCGAATCACGATTATTCTCTAAATTTCTACCTGAACGTCGCCGCTTTTCCCGAGGAGAGTTATGTTGACGCGGTAATTTGCGGGCACACTCATCAATTAGTAAACAAAAAGGAAATGCGCGAAGACGAATTTTTCATGCCGGTGATCCAAAGCGACGATAAGAACGAAACGGCGGGCGAGATTGCCTTTAAGTTCAACAAGGAAGGCAAACTGTATTCGGCTACCGCCCGGCATTATGAGCCGTCCCGTTATCAGGCCGGCGCCGCCGTCGCCGCCTTAGTCGAAGAATACGCGTCCGACATCGCCGCGGGCGAACGCGTCGTCGGTTACACCCCAGAAATTCTCTACAAACCCCGAATCGGGGAAGAGATGGTTTTCGCGATGGCAAGCAAATACCAAGCCGACGTCGCGATTATTAACACCGGCGGCGTCCGCGAGATTTTGGCGCGCGGCCCGATCAGGGTTAAGGACGTGTATGAAGTTTTCCCCTTCGATAACGCCGTCATCCTGACCGATATCGGCGGCTGGCAATTGAAAGAATTATATGACGAACAAAAGCAGTTTTTGTATTTGTCGGAATTTGATTTCGACGACATCGACGAATATGAAACATACCGAGTCGCGATAATCGACTATGTTTATAATCAGAGCTATTACCGCGATTATTTTACCGGTTTTGAACCGGAGGAAACGCATGACTTGATGCGCGACATATTTATCGAGTTTTTGGAAGAGTTTTACCAGTAATAACCCCGGCGCCGGGGTTTTTTTTATTTTTGGAAATATTGTTTATCATTTGCGCGTTTAGCGGGAACAATATAAGCGAAAAAAAGAAGAAGCGTTTACATAAACGCTTCTTATCGGAATGCTATTTTTGCGACGTTCGGTTGGCAATTTCAATCGCTAGTCTTACCATTCGCCCGCAATCGCGGGATGAGACCGCGCCCCATCCCTCTTTGGCGACGGTGTCCGAGACTCCGAGTTCGCGCGCGATCTCGTACTTCAAGTTTTCCGACATCAC
>DGED01000015.1:49569-50859 GCA_002385755.1 Caryophanales bacterium UBA3935
TTTTTTGTGATATAATCGTAAGAAAAAATTTTTAGTGGATTACTGGAGGTTGACGCAGTGTAATGGATTCAAAATTCGCGGGTTATTTGATTAAAAGAATATTGCTAGCCTTGGGCACGATCTTGTTTGTTATTACGGTGACTTTTTTTCTTATGCATATTATTCCCGGCGGCCCCTTTTTAAGCGAAAAGGCGGTAACGAAGGAAGTGCAGGAAGCCTTGGAACGCAAATACGGTCTCGATAAACCTTTGCACGTCCAATATTTTACTTATCTTAAGGATTTGCTTCGGTTTGATTTCGGTTGGTCGCTGAAACAAAGAGGGAAGACCGTGAAGGAATTGATTTTCAGCGGTTTCGTCGATACGGTGAAAGTCGGCAGCCTCGCCGCGATTTTGGCGATCGCCGGCGGCGTCGCCCTCGGATCGCTCGCCGCCGTGCGTAGAAACAAGATTACCGACAAGATAACGATGGTCGTGTCAACCGCGTTCGTGGCGGCTCCCAGTTTCGTCGTCGGCACCTTTATCATGCTTATCTTTTTGGTATATATGCCGCGGTGGTTGGGAACGCGGGCGCCCGAAGGGTTCTTTTACGCCGTCCTTACTTTGAGTTTTTATCCGATGGCTTATATCACGCGCCTGACGCGTTCGAGCATGCTTGACGTATTGGGACAGGATTATATCAGGACGGCGCGGGCGAAGGGCGTAAGCAAAAGCAAGGTTATTTTTAAACACGCTTTAAAGAACGCCCTGATACCGGTCCTGACTTTTGTCGGCCCGATGATCGCCTATATTTTAACCGGCAGCCTGGTCGTCGAGAGAATATTCAGCATTCCCGGGATAAGCCGGGCATTTATCAACAGCATTATCAACCGCGATTACACGTTGATAATGGGCACGACGATCTTTCTCGCTTCCTTGATAGTTATTATGAACTTGATTACCGATATTCTCTACCGGATCGTCGATCCGAGAATTGATTTTAGTTAGGGGGAGTCCAATTTGAACGCAAATAAAAAGAAGAACATTTTCAGCTTTCACTTAAATGTCGATAAATTCAACCCGGCGACTCCCGAGGAAAAAGCGCGGCAGGATTTGATGCGCAAGCAGGTGAGTTTCTTTAAGGACGGGATTAGGCGGCTTATGAAAAATAAGATCGCCATGGTTTGTTTTTTCGTCATCGTGTTTATCATTTTGGTCGCCGTGTTCGTGCCGATGTTTTACCCGTATTCTTATTCGGAACAGTTGGGCGTGCAGCCCGGTAGGCCCGTGGACGCTAGTTACAGTAATTTAA
>DGED01000015.1:51082-53490 GCA_002385755.1 Caryophanales bacterium UBA3935
ATCTACGGCGCGCGCATATCGCTGTTTGTCGGCTTTTTCGCAAGCATTATCGTCCTAATCATCGGGCTCATTTACGGCTCGATCGCCGGTTACGCCGGCGGGAAGGTTGACCTCATCATGATGCGCGTGGTCGACGCGATTTATTCCCTGCCCGACATGCTGATTATTATCTTGCTTTCGGTCATTATCCGCAATCAAAAAAACCTGCGTTTACCGGGGGTTCTGGGGCGTCTCGGGCCCAATATGCTCGGCATATTTATCGTCTTCGGTCTGCTCTACTGGGTCGGCATGGCCCGCCTGATCCGCGGGCAGATCTTAAGCGTCAAAAACGAGGATTTCGTTTTGGCCGCCCGTTCGATCGGGGCGTCCCCGGCCCGCATTATTCGGAAGCATTTATTGCCGAACTGTATCAGCGTCATAATCATCTCGACGGCCTTGCAGATTCCCGCGGCGATTTTTACCGAAAGTTTTCTGAGTTTTCTTGGCTTGGGCGTGCAAATCCCGATGCCGAGCCTGGGCTCGCTCGCGGCGGACGCCTTGGACGGCGTTTTCAGCTACACGTACCGCCTTATTATCCCAGCCGTGATAATTAGCCTGATTGTTTTATCGCTTAATCTTTTCGGCGACGGTTTGCGCGACGCGTTTGACCCGAAGCTTAAAACTTAGGAGGAATGTTGATGAGCATATTAAAAATAAAAGATTTGCGGACGTCGTTTTTTACGCCTTCCGGCGAGGTCAAGGCGCTTGACGGCATGTCTTTCTCGATAAACAAGGGCGAGGTCTTGGGCATCGTCGGGGAATCGGGGAGCGGGAAATCGGTTACCGCTTATTCGATCCTGCAAATCCTCGCGCCGCCGGGAGAGATTGTCTCCGGAAGCATAAAATATAAAGACCGGGAACTTGTCGGCGCCGGCGAGGACGTGATGCAGGCGATCCGCGGAAACAAGATCAGCATTATTTTTCAGGACCCGATGACAAGCCTGAACCCGGTCTACACGATTGAAAACCAACTGGTCGAGGCGATAAAACTTCATACCGACCGGAATGACGAGGAAGCCAGGGAGCGCGCCTTGGAAATGTTGCAATTAGTCGGGGTGAACGACCCGGCCCGGCGCCTGAGGCAATACCCCTACGAGCTTTCGGGCGGGATGCGTCAACGCGTGATGATCGCCATGGCGCTTTCCTGCGAACCCGATATCTTGATCGCCGACGAGCCGACAACCGCCCTGGACGTGACAATCCAGGCGCAGATTCTTGACCTAATCCAGGATTTGCAGCGCAAATTCGGGATGACAACGATTCTTATCACCCATGACCTGGGCGTCGTCGCCGGGATGTGCGATAAGATTATCGTCATGTACGGCGGGAAGATCGTCGAGGCGGGAACGGTCGATCAGATTTTCTACAATCCCCAACACGAATATACCAAAGGACTGATGCGCTCGATTCCCAGCAAGGTCGGGAAAAACGAGCGTTTGATTCCGATCGAGGGCTCGCCGGTTGATCTTCTTAACATGCCCCGCGGCTGTTCCTTCTGCCCGCGCTGTCCCAACGCGATGAAAGTCTGTCTCGAGCGGGAAGCGGACACGATCGAGACGGAACCGGGTCATCGCGTTTCCTGTTGGATGGTTGTAAAAGAGATGGTTGAAAAAGGGGAAGCGGCGTTGGTCCCCGAAGAGGAGGCGAAGGAAATTGACAACCGCGGTTAAAGAGCACGAAAAGGAAGAATATTTGCTGGAAGTCGTAAACCTGAAACAATATTTCCCGGTTCGCGTCGGTTTTCTAAAGACCGTCGACTTGAAAGCCGTCGACGACGTCTCCTTTTACATAAAAAAAGGCGAGACGCTCGGTCTCGTCGGCGAGTCCGGCTGCGGGAAAACCACGGTCGGGCGGACGGTCCTCCGCTTGTATAAGCCCACCGCCGGGAAAATCTTGTTCAGAGGGAAAGAAATAAATGACGGGGAAAGCCTCAAACAATTCCGTCGTCACGCGGCGATGGTTTTTCAGGACCCGTATTCGTCGCTGAACCCGCGGATGACGGTCGGGGATATTATCGGCGAGCCGCTTGACGTTCATAAATTGTATCGGACTAAAGAGGAACGCGAGTCCCGGATTGCGAAACTGATGGATCTTGTCGGCTTGTCGAGCGAGCACGCGACCCGATATGTTCACGAGTTTTCCGGCGGCCAAAGGCAAAGAATCTGCATCGCCCGAGCCCTGGCGATGAACCCCGAATTCATCGTTTGCGACGAGCCGGTTTCGGCGCTTGACGTCTCGATCCAGGCGCAGATAATCAACATGTTCGAGGATCTGCAGAAAAAATTGGGGCTTTCGTATTTGTTTATCGCCCATGACCTGCATATCGTCGAGCATATCTCCGACCGAATCGCCGTGATGTATTTGGGTAA
>DGED01000015.1:53694-53993 GCA_002385755.1 Caryophanales bacterium UBA3935
TCGCCGACCCGAAAAAAGCGCGCGCCCGGAAACGGATCATCCTTTCCGGCGACGTACCCAGTCCCTTAAACATTCCTTCCGGTTGCCCTTTCCGAACCAGATGCCCGAAGGCCCGCGCGATATGCGCGGAGAAGATGCCGGAGCTTAAGGAAGTAAAGAAAGGCCATTTCGTGGCTTGCGTTTTACATTAACAGGATAAACGCGTGCGCAAGCATCGTTTATATAAATAATAGTATTAAGGAGGAAAAATGAAATATATCTTCAAAAAAGTTTTCGCTATTGCGATCATTATGGCATCA
>DGED01000054.1 GCA_002385755.1 Caryophanales bacterium UBA3935
TAAGCCCTTCTTTGATATCATATGTATCGACGTACGGAAGATATATTGAAGCGGAAGAATCACAACGCAACAGAAAAAGATAACCGTTATCTTCTTAAAAACAGACGGTTATCTTTTTCATATCAATTCTATTTGTCTTATATGTCAATCTCCCTCGACCGCGATTATATATTAACATCAATTTTCACTATTAATCGGGGCAATATTTCTTTACCGTCGCGGCGACGCCCTTTAACTTGTTCTTGGGAATTGCGCAGATCGCTACGCGAAGCGATTCGCGAAACGGGAGAAAATAAAAATGCTCCTTCTCCCGCAAGTCGCGCAAGGTTTTCTCGTTATCCCGGGCGGGCACAGTGAGGAAAAAGCCGCCGTGATAAGGATAAACCGCTAATCCGGCGGATTTCGCTTCGGCAAGAAAAATCGCGCTCCGTTCCCGCAGTTCTCCGACCACAATATCGATTTCATCATCCAAACGGCGCCGGAGCCCCTCGTCCGCGGCAATCGCGGTCATCATCGAAATCATCGCCCGGTTGGCGTTGTTCCAGGAATGGCGGGCGTGAAAGGCGAGCGACCGAAACAACTCTTCCACAACATCCTCGTTCTTGTTCATCATGATGAGCGCCCCGAGACGCTGCCCGTACGCGCAAAAAGATTTGGAAGCGCTGAAGGCGACGGCGATTAAAACGTGGGGCTCGGCCTTGGTAAGAATCTCGAGCTTCCGGCGCGCCGCTTCCCGGCCCTCGTTGCTGTAATCAAGATAAGCGATGTCGTAGATTAAAACGCAAGGGGTGTCCTTTTTTTCGTTCAAGTAAGCGATAATTCGCGAGAGTTCACCCGGGCTTAATGTGTAGCCGGTCGGGTTGTGACAGGGATCGTTAATAATAACGGCTAGCTTGCCATCGCGTTGGGCGACGGCTTCCCCTTTGAGGCGAAAATCTTCAAAGTTAAAAACGTTCCCGGCGAAAAATTTAAATCTTTCCGTCCTCACGCCAAAATTCGCGGCGATCCCGTCATACGGTCCCCAGGCCAGATCAGGGATAAGAACGCTCTTTCCATGGTCAAGCGTCAAAAACACGGCGCTGCTGATCGCCCCCGTTCCCCCCGGGGTCGGGACGACCCTCGCGGCCATCTCCTTCTCAATCGCGGTGCGGGAGGCGCGGAAAACCCAGTCGAGAACGGCGGATGCGAACGGAATCCCGCCGGCGATCGGGGCGTAAGAGAAATAATCCTCGTCGGGAAGCGACCGGAAAATTTCTTTCACCGCCTCAAACCCGCGGAAAGAACCGTCGTCATAATAAAAAGTGCCGAGCGTCGCGTCCAAAACGTCGAAGCCGGCCCGTTTGGCGGCTTTCGCCTGTTGGGCGAATGAAAAACTATCGCCCGACAAAGTTTTACCGGCGGCGCGCTTGCTGATAATTTTCATAAGAGACCTCGCTTCATAATTAAGTTTTTATTCCAAAAGTCGGCTCCGATACATATAAAGCAACACAAGCGTCTTGGCGTCGGTTATTTTCCCGGCGTCAACAAGATTATAAACTTCCGCGACGGGATATTTGGCTGCCTCGAGAAACTCGTCCGAGTCAGGACGGCTTTCGGGAGTCGCGGTAAAGTTATCGGTGTAAAAAAGATGGATCACCTCGTCGGTATAACCGGGGGAAGGATAAATCGTCCCCGCTTCTTCCAAACCGGCGGCGATAATACCCGTTTCTTCCGCAAGTTCGCGGAGCGCGGTCTCCCGCGGCGCTTCCCCCTTCTCCACCTTCCCCGCCGGGACTTCAAGGATATAGCGGCGGTAGGGATGACGGTACTGGCGCACCAGATAAACAAACCCGTCCCGCGCGGCCAAAACCGCGGCGCCTCCGGGATGCTCGACGATTTCGCGGGCGGCCCGCTTGCCGAAATGGAGAATTTCATCGCGTCGCAGATTGAAGATCTTCCCGTTATATATATACTTACTCGCAATAGTCTTCGGCAGCTTCGCCATATCTAATCACCAATAAAATTATATTATAATCGCGAAGCAAAAGCAAATAAAAAAGATAAAACTTATTCCGTTTTATCTTCTTCGACCAAATCAAACATCCGGATGAATTTCTTAATCGCGTGAGCCGCAAATATAAAATTCTGCGAAGTCACGTAATCCTTATCGATGATAATCAGACCCTTTACGTAATAAAGAAGGACGAGAAAATAAAAGTAATGACGGTAGAAAGGATCTTCGTATTTATCCAAGTAGGGAAGAATTACGTTTTTAATATCAAAATTCAGGTGCTCGTTTTCGATATAAAACTTCGCCATGTCAAGAGACGGGATTCCCATCTTCGATTTTTCAATGCTCGTGAGATAATGTTTCCCGGCGCTCGTCAAGAGGTGAGCCGTTTTCGGGTTGTTGTGAATAAAGGCGTAATTGACGCTTTTTTTCTCCTTGATCGCGCCGATTAAGCCCTTATGGAGTTCGCTCATAATCCTTTTGGCATCAAGCAGGTATTGATAATTTTTCAGGATAACGATACTGTACTCGTCAAACGGGCGGGTTTCGATTGACCGGATAAACATTTCCATGGCCGCGAATTTATAATCGAGATACTCGAAAAGTTGCTCCATGTTCTTCCGGGAAAATTCCACGGAAAGCTGACGCTTGAAATATGTGTTGTAATGGAGATTGGAAAGCTCGTCGGCCAGGTTAACGGCCTTAATCTCGCCGACGATATCAAAATGAGGATAAAAATTGCTTAGAAACAAAAAGTTCTTATTAATATTCGTAACAAAATGACCCTTGACGTTTTTCAAGGGATAGGCCACGTTGCCGATCCCCTGCTCGTATAAAAAACGGTATTTTTCCTGGCTGTAAATATTGCTTCTTTTTACGAAATAACAATCCCCGCCGTCCCGGCATCGCAGGCGGAAAGTCTTGGCGGTCAGCGGCTTATAAGAGGAAAAACGCAGGTTGTATAAATCGCCCAAGGCGGCGAAAATACTGCGGTTCATTTTATGATAATACGTTTTTTATTTAGAAAGTCGGTTTCGCGGTTGTCGTTGTAAACTTTGTCGAGACTGACTTTCTCGCGCCGGCAGATGTCTTCGATGTCGCTTTCCTTACCGGTATAATAAACGCGATAACTGGCGTAACTATTTTTTATGTTTCCGAGCGCGCTTTTGCATTCCTCTTTTTTTTCGTCGCCGCGTACCGTTACTTTCTTTTCCTCCGCGAAAAAATTATCGTCCCGGCTTTCCAACACTTCCTTGAGCAGGGCGTCATACTTCTGGTTAATCTCCTCCTTGGCCGTCTCGTCGTCAAAGTCCTCGGCAATGTCAAGCTCCCCAGCCGTGATTTCCGCGGGGGTTAACGTCTCGACAAAATCCTCCGCGGCGGTTTCTTCTTTTTTTTCCGCAACCGCCTTCGGGGAATACTCGACGAGGATGTTGAAGTTACACTCGATTCCCTGATTGATAATCTCCTGGCAGGAAAAATCCTGAACGGCGATATTCTCGATATGATAATTCTTGTCTTTGAAGACAAGCGTAAAGGGCACGATTTCCGAAAACGGATAGACATCCTCAAGATTATCTTTAATATATTCGCCCCTAATCTCGATATTGCCGTTAAGCGTGTCGCCCGTCAGCTCGTAATCGCCGATCTGGCAGTCGACATGGTTGACATTCGTCAATTTGTCCAGTTTTACCGACGCGTCGCAACATATTCTAAGTTCCATTATGACCCTCCTGATAGTAAATATTATGTGTAAAAATAAAAAAATAGAACCGGAGGGTTCTACTTTATCAATCGCGCGATCGCGTCTTTAAGCTCGTCCAGGCCGGTTTTCTCGCGGGCTGAAGTCAAAAACAACTCCTCCTCGGCGAGCCCGAGCCGGTCGACAATCAGGCGGCGGTGACGAAGCCTTAAGGTCTTGCCGATTTTGTCTTGTTTTGTGGCGACGATGATCGTTTTGATTCCGTAATGTTTAAGGTAGTCAAACACCAAGAGATCGTCCTCGGTCGGACCGACTTTCGCGTCGACCAAAAGCAACACCGCCCGCAAATTCATATTCTCGATCAAATACTCATCAAGCAAGCGGCCGTAATCGAGCCGCTCCGCCCGGC
>DGED01000017.1:0-6088 GCA_002385755.1 Caryophanales bacterium UBA3935
TTGATCAAATTACGCAATATTTCTTTCCCTTTTTCGAGATGGTTTTCGTAGCCGTTCATCGATTACAACTCCTTTCCGAATTATTCTCCGACAAATATAGATTTGTTTGCAAATATAATTATACCCTAAAACGCGCGGAATTTCTATATTATTGTCAATATTTTTACATGTTTTAATTTTTTCTTCACTTATGGGCCGAAATCCGTTATAATAAATATGGTGATTTCATGTATATTCTTGCCCAAGCGACGTCGTTTGAACAAATAATTAACCGCAGCCGTTTTATTTGTTATCTGTATCCGGCAAATACGGCCGACGAGGCGGCGGAGCTTTTAAAACAGATAAAAAAGCGCCATTATGACGCCACGCACCACTGTTACGCCTATATTCTCGGCGAAACCGGGGCGACCGCCAGGAACAACGATGACGGCGAGCCGGCCGGGACCGCCGGCGCCGTTATCTATGAAGTGTTAAAAAAAAATGAACTCACGAATACCTTGGCGATTGTGGTCCGTTATTTCGGGGGCATTAAACTGGGAGCGGGCGGATTAATCCGAGCTTACGGCGGCACCGTCGCGAAAGCGATTGAGACCGTAAATAAAATTAAAATTGAAAAAACCATTTCTCTAACCATTGAAGTCGATTATGCATTCTACGATCAAATAGAAAAAAATCTGGAACCGTTCCAGACCGAAAAAATATTTTCAGATAAAGTTATCATTAAGCTAAAAGTTCCCGAAAATAGAAATGAGTCTTTGACGCGAGAATTAACTAATATCACGGGCGGAAACATTAAGATCTTATGATTCTTGTTCCGCCTTTTCTTGTTTTTCTTTAATGAACCTTCTTCTGGTCGCTTCGCCGCCCCGGATGTGCCTGACGGATTTATTATATTCCAGGAGATTTCTTACTTCTAAAAAAAGATTTTTATTTAATAAAGGGAGCCGTTCTGTTAAATCCTTGTGAACCGTGCTTTTCGAACAATCCACCTTTTTCGCAACGCCCCGAACCGTGCTTTTATCGGCTAAGAAAATTTCAGCGGCTTTTAGAACTCTCAGCTTGATATCATAATCCATACTTCTTACCTCCACGCAATACAATATATGCATACCTTGATTAGATTATGAAATCAAAAAATATTCCAAAGGAATAATGCCTATTGAATTATCTCTTCGACGCGATTGACTTTTACCTCGATTTAATGTATACTTAAAATAACTTATAAGAGAGGAATAGCGCGTAAATGTCGGTTCTGGTGTGCGAAAAAATCACGAAAATTAGAAAAAAGCAACCCTCAATCCGGAATTTCAGTTACAATTTTCTCGACAACCAAATTTACGCGGTAGTCGGAAAAAGCGATTCCGGGAAGGAATTGCTTCTTGAGATTTTATCCGCCAGGACCAAAGCCGACTCGGGCAACATATACCTTGACGGCGAACCTTTCCCGAACAACAGGAAAATGAGCGGGCGGTTGTGTTACCTTGCCAACGATTCCGAATTTCCCGGTCATTTGCGCGTGAAAACTATTTGCAGGATTATGGAGTCGTTTTATCCCAAGTGGGATAACGGGTATGCGTATGAACTGCTTGATTTTTTTAAATTTGATCCGGGGAAAATGTTTAAAAACCTGGAAAAGAATCAAAAACAATTATTAATCGGGATTCTTGGCCTGGCTTCCAGGGCGAACGTTACGGTGCTGAACAATCCGCTCGACAGCGTCGATATCAAGGACCGCTTTGAATATTTTAATTTTTTATACGACCATCACCTGCGCTACCCGCGCACCGTGATAATTTCAACCAACCATATCGACGAACTTGAGTCCATCGCCGGAAGGATTTTATTTCTCGACAAGGGAATCTTGTTCGAAAACTTCACGGTTGAAGAAATCCGCGATAATTTTCGCTATTTAAGCGGGAAATCGGAAGTGTTGCGCTCGCTTGTTTCCAACATAAAGATTATCGGCTACGAGGAAAGGGATAATTATTTGACCGTATGCGTCCCGCGGCGGCTCTCAAAAGACGAGACAAGAAAATTTCAAAGATACTTGATTAACATATCGGAAGTCCCGGCGCATAAGGTCTTTATTTATCTTGTTAATTTACGCGAATTAAAAGGAATATAGCATGAATGTAATTCAATCGATAAAGCTTCGTTATTTTACTTACCGGCTTTTTTACGTTTCTTTTCTTATTTTGAATTATCTCACGGCCGCCGTTGTTATGTTTGCCTTTAAAGATCCCGGCCGCCTGGCGCGTCATTTGACCGTCGGATACATAATCGCGTCCCTGATATTCAGCTTTTTGCTGGGTATTTACGAATATCAGGTTCTTTATCCCAAATATTTGAATTTAAGCAATATTAAACGCGATTTTTATTGGGGTTCGCTGTTGGGAAATATTATCAATTCCGTTGTCCTCGTTCTTAATTTTCTTATTTTCTATGTTTTCATCAACTCCCTTGTCGCTAACGAAATTACGTTTGTATTCCCTTATAAAACTTCGGTGTATTTTTTTTTCGGGGAAGCGTTGTGCCTCGCTTTTGTCGGGGCTAACGTTTTTACGGTAATGCTGAGAAAACTGGTCTTTGTTATTAAAATATCGCTTTTGGTCGCGATCGGTTTGTTCGGATATTATTTGCCGGGAATAATAAAATTTTGGGATAATAATATTGTGGAATACATGACACGCATAAACGCGAGCGTCCGCTTGTTATTAATCGTCTTGAGCGGAAGCGTTCTACTATACGCCGTTTTTTACTACGCTTTCTTTAAATATCGAAAGTAAACTAATAATAAAAAAAGCGCCGGCTTGTTTCCGCGCTCCTGTTTATAAGCAAAATAAAAACTACTTTTACGGCTTATCCTAAAAAGTAGTTTATCGGCTGTCTTTATCTTTGGATAAAGACTTTTTTTATTGAAGAATGCCGGGTAGTTCGTCGACTTTTTTCCCAAATACGAGTTCTGGATTAATTTCAATATTATTGTATTTGAATTGGAAATGAACGTGATTCCCGGCGGAGCTGTCGTATTCGTTGGTGCCGCTTGTGCCGATGACCGCTCCTTGTTCGACTTCTTCGCCTTCGTTAACTGTGATCGAACCTAAACTCATATACTCGGTGACGATACCGTCGCCATGATCGATCGTCACGCATTTACCGTACACGGGACTGTCGGTTACCTTGCTCACCGTGCCGCTCAAACAAGCGACAACTTCAAACTCTTGGTCATTTATTGCGTAAGAAACCCCTTTGCTCATATAATATTTGGACCCGAAAACAATAATCGATATTAATTGATCTTCGGACGGGGAATCATAACTCCAAAACTTCCTTACTATTTCAAATTCCGTGCCCTTGTGCGGCATAATGACCGTCTCGTAAACGACATCGTCATCGTCGTCATCATCGTCGTCGTCGTTATTTTGGGTGGGTGGTTCTATCGGTTTTTCTTTAGGCTCCAGAAGATTTAATGAAATAAAAAACACGCTAAAAACCAATATCAATACGCCAATAAAAAGAAAGCGTTGCGCTTTTTCCTTGGACATTTTATTAATCCAATTCTTCAAAATTATCACCTCGCTTGTATTATTTACAACGAGGTGATAATTATACAAAAAAATATTTACTTATATTACCGAGGCGATTCTTTCGATGACATAAATAAAGGCAAAAGCTGTTAAAAATGCCATTAAAAAACTAATCAAAGTCATCAAAAAACGGATTTGCCAAGTTGATGCCCGGTGAAAAAGATTTGAAAACTTAAGAGCCATTAAAGCCCGGTAATTAAGGGGCACCAAAACAATAATAATAAACAAAAACCACATCGTAAGGATTTTGTCAAACATGTTTTTCCTCCGCGTATCTGGCCATGACAAACAATAAATCGGACAACCGATTGACATATGCGATAACGGCGGACGCGACTTCCGCCTGCCGGGAATAAGCCACGATTCTTCTTTCCAAACGCCGCGCGACAACGCGGGCGGCGTGGAGAGAATTTCCCGAAAGCGTCTCTCCCGGCAAAACAAAATCGGTCAAAGGCGCTATCTTCGCCTGATAATAATCGATTTTGTTTTCGACGCGGCTCACGCTCTCGGCGGTGATTTCCCCGTCTTTTCCCAGCAAAGCGCCGCTTAAGGATCTCAGCTTTCCGACAAGTTCTAAAAGTTCGTCTTTTAGCCCGCTATCCTTTTGATGATGCGATGCCGCCATAATCGCGACCGCCAATTCGTCAATCGCGCCCAGGCACTCGATAATAATATCGTCTTTATAAACGCGACCGCCGATGATATCTGTTTTCTTGTCATCGCCTTTTTTCGTATATATTTTCATTATACCCTCCGGGTCTATAACCCGAATATATTATAACACGACAACGCCGTTCGCACAATATTACCTTCGCCGACCGCGCGAAATGCCGATATCGATTTTTCTCTTAGAGTAAGTCGCGTTCACGGCCAAAACAAAAGCAAGCGCGAACCACACGAGATTTAAGTTAAGCAGATTGTGATTGAAGAGCGCCTCGACCGCGACGACGAGAAGAATCAAAGCGAAAAACCAACGAATACGCGGACTCGCATTCAAAAGCAACCGGATAATAAAATAACCGAGCAAGAGCAAAGCGGCGAGCATCAAAACTCCCGACTCGGCAAGCAGCTGCAAAACAAAATTATGACTTTCCAACCCGACGCCGGTATAAGCGGCAATTTCGGGAAGAACATTGCCGATCCCGACGCCGGAAAAAAGATTGCGGAAGAAAATACGAAGCGCGGCGAGGGCGAGCGCTATCCTCTCGCCGGAGAAAATACTTGAAGGCGTCCCGGTCGGTCCCCCTTCCGTCGGAATAACCGGACCGCCGGTATACGGGAAAATCCGATCTAAATCGATAATCCCGTGAATCGTTCCCCAAAACTTTACAGCAGTGTTATAAAAGATGAAATAAATAAGAATAAACGCGGTGACGGCGGCGGCCGCGACCCAGTTTTCGCCTTTGCGCGAGTAATAAAAAAGCATAAATACCAAAATAACCGCGGACCCGATATAACCGGAGCGGGAAACTGTCAAAAACACGCCGAAAACGATCAGGACGCGAAAGGCGATTAGGAAAAACGCGCGCGTGATTGTTGGCTTCCGGGGATTGTATAAAGATATTGCTAAGGTCGCGTTTAGGGCGAACGCGCAAACATTCGGATCAAGCAAAAGACCCGCGGGACGCATATTGGCGACGTCTAGAACGTAATGGCCATAAACCATTTCGGCGACCGCGCTCACGGCCAAAAGCGCGCCTCCGAGAACGACCGCGTTTTTTATCACTCCAAGCAAGTCTCTTGTTTTCGCAAAATACGTAAATATGAATAAAATGAAAATATTCACCGCGTAAATCATGACGCGAAGCAAAAACTGATCGCGGTTAAAATTAAATAACGAAGTTAGCAAATTAACTATTACAACGATTAATAGCGACCCGATAAGATAAATATTTTCCCTGGTAGTGATATATAACAACGATTTTTCTTTATAGGCGTCAATCGCGATTTTGATGATTAAAGCTAACGCGATAATCAGTTCGTAAGAAAACTTAAAACTCATGTAAAAGACGAGCGGTAGATTAGCGACGATCGATACCGTATATAGACCGATAAGCCATTTTTTGTTTAAAAAAATAAATATTATTGGAAGGATCAATAATAGCGCGGCCAGGATATTTGTGACCGTCATGTTGTCGGCCAAAAGATCATATTCGCCCGTTAGCATCGGATATCACCCGTTCGTAAAGTTTTTCGTATGATAAAACCAATTTCCCAATATCATACAGTTTGGCTTTTTCGATATTCCGTTTTGATATCGCTTTTAACTTCTCCCCATTTACCAACAACTCGCGAATGGCGCCGGCAAAAGCGCTTATATCGTTACAATCGTCGATTAAATAGCCGTTTGCGCCATCCGCCACCAAATCGGGTATACCGCCGGTTTTGCTCGCCACGATCGCGCATCCCGCAGCCATTGCTTCAAGCAATGATAAAGGCAAACCCTCGTATACCGAGGGAAACAGAAATATATCGATTTGCGCGTAGTAATTTTCCGGTTT
>DGED01000017.1:6284-13241 GCA_002385755.1 Caryophanales bacterium UBA3935
GCGCAGATTCGGAAATGTTTTAAGCAAGTTTCGGTAGACTGCAACGATGACGCGATGATTCTTGACCGGCTCAAGACGGCCAACATGACCGATAACGATATTCCCTTTTCCATCGCGCGACGGCGCTTGAAATCGATTGACATCGACGGCATTATATATTAACTCGACGCGATTATCCAGCAAACAATAAACGTCAATGATGCTCTTTTTTATGTACGGGGAAATCGCCACCGGAATGACCCGACCTTTGCGATAAAGAATACCCAAAAGCTTTCGCTTAAACGACCCGTATTCCAAATTAGCCAGGGTATGCGCCGTATGCACGGCGATTTTTTTCCGAAACATAAAAAGATACGGCAACAAATACGTCATCCCGCCGACGTTCCCGTGTAAAACATCGGGAGAAAACCGCCACAGAAGCGCGGTAATTTTGATTAACGCCAGCGGACCGAAGCCTTCTTTTTTGTTCATGTAACGGATTATTATCGGCAATTTTTCGATTTCCGACTCGATAAACGTGCCGGATTTTTTGCTTAAGACAATCAGCAATACCTGGTATTTTTGATAATTAAGCCGCTTCAGCAAATTTAATATAAATATTTCCGCGCCGCCTATTTCAAGACATCCGATTGTAATCGCCAGTTTGATCATCAATAACCCTCGAATAAAAACGCAATATCTCCGCCGCGGACTTCTTCAAAGAAAATTTTCGCGCCGTCTTAACGGCTTCGGTCCTAACTGCTTCCAAATTGCGAATATTGTCTATCACGGCCGTGATTTCCATATATAGCCTGTTAGGTTTATTCTCGATAATAAAACCGTTTTTACCGTGCGCGATAACTTCTTTCCCCCAATCGCTCGTTATCACGATTAACCCGCAAGCCATCGCTTCCAAGAGCGCCAAAGGAAAGCCTTCGTATAAGGACGGCAAAACAAATATGTCCGCCCTTTTTAAATAATAATCAACTTTCGCGGTACAATCGATTAATTGCACGTTCCCGTTCATGCGGTGGCGGCGGATATATTTCAATATTTTTGGTTTGAGCCGCCCCGCGCCGATTAAAATCAATTTGGCTTCGGGGTATGTTTTTAAAACCTTTCTGAATTCGGCAATAAGATACCCGTGATTTTTTACGGGAACAAATCTTCCGACATGACACACCGTAACATGGGGATGCGCGACCGGCTCATAGTTAAACGTCATCGTGTCGACGCCGTTATTAATAACGGTTATATCCGAACGGGGGTAGAGAGAGACAAGCTTAGATTTGATATTGTCCGAGACGGCGATTAATTTAACGTGTTTTCGATTATATAACGGGCGGTATAACAGCCTCCTGATGAAACCGGAATCAACTTGCGGGATAGTATGAACCGTATGCAGCCAAATAAAGTCCCCGCGCCCGAAAAGGCGATAAAAATATATATAATCGGCCGCTTTTAGATGACTGTGAATAATGTCGGGGCGAAAACGGTTCATCGCTTTCCGTAATCTCAAAAATACAAAAGGATTAAAAACCGGCAGGAAATCACCGAAATAGGTGACGTCAATGCCGCGTTTTAACGCTTCCCGGTCATAAATCGAGTCGTAATTTCGCCTGATCACGAATAGCTTTATCCGGCATTTTTTATTTAGCAATTTAGCCGTATCAATGACCGTTTTTTCGGCGCCGCCAACCTCCAAGGACGTTATTACAATCGCGATTTTCATTATACCCCTTCGATTATTTTCTGCATTTCCTTTATCGTTATCGCGACGTCATACTGCCGCGCCGTGTCGAGCGCGTTATTATGCAACTCTTCTTTATTTTGTGCGAAAATATATTTTTCGATTTTCACCGCCAAATCATAGCTGCTCCCGAGGGTAGTCAAAAAGCCGTTGTATCCGTCAATGACGACATCCTTGGAACCAACGGTATCGGCCGCAATAATTATTTTCTTGGAAGCAAGAGCTTCGACTAGAGAAATCGGCAACCCTTCGCGATAAGACGGCAAAACCACGCAGTGGACGCCGCGCAAGATTTCATTAATATCATGACAATAACCCAAATACTTAACGATTCCCTTTTTTTCGTAACGGCGAACCAACTCCCGGTCGACCGTTGAGTTTTTGCGATAAAACGCGCCGGCGATCAAAAAGCGCGTTCCCGGGAAACGCCTTTTGATTAATTCCGCCGCCTCCAAATATTCGATTACTCCTTTTTCCTTGACCAACCGGCCGATAAAAATAAAAGTCAAAGGGCGGGAAAAGTCAACGTAAGGATAGAAATTTTCCAAGTTCACACCCTCGCCTTTGATAATCGAGTGTGATTTTTTTAAAATTTTTAGCTTGGTGAAATAATTATAATCATCCGCGTTTAAAAAAACATAATGATCAACTTTTTTGGAAATAAGCCGGTAAAATAAAATAACGAAGCGGGACATAAGCGTGTTTTGGGTCAACGCCGAACTAACGCCGGTTACGACATTGATAATTTTCGCCTTTCTCGGCGCGACCAAAGTCGCGTATAAATGCGGTTTTATCGTGTAATTGATAATAATATCCGGCCGGATTGTCCGGAATATTTTCCTGTATCCTAGCAGGAGTTTTATTTCCTGCGTCAGTCTGGTCCCCGTATTATCGATATCAACGGCAATGACATCGACGTTTTCTCTTTTCAAAAACTGAGTGTGCTCGTCAAAACCCGCGATGACGTAAACTTGATATTTCTCCCGTAATTTTTTAATTAAGTCCAAGCGGAACTTGTAAGCGGCAAAACAGTCATTGCAATTAATAATGATTTTTTTCTTCATTATACAGCAGCTCCAATACTTCGGGTTTAATCTTTTTCAAGGCGAGACCCTTGTTTTTTATATTATCCAGAAACGTTCCCCCGACTCCCTCCGCGGCCTTCCCGTCAAAAAACATCGGCAATGTTTTAATAATAATAATCAAATCGCGAAAAAAACAATATCGGCTGATGTAGAGCAAATCAAAATGCAATTTATCCACATAGCCGGCGTTGTAACGGCAATTGATTTGCGCGAGTCCGGTAATTCCCGCCTTGACGTTAAACCGGTAACGATAATAATCATTTTCTTTTTCATAAGTTTCCACAAAGCATTTTCTTTCCGGTCGCGGGCCAACCAACGACATATCTCCGATTAACACGTTGAAAATTTGCGGCAATTCGTCCAACCGGGATTTTCTCAGGAACTTCCCGATTTTCGTGACGCGGTCGTCATTAGCCGACGACAGCGTCGCGCCCGTGTTTTTTTCCGCGTTGTCAATCATCGTCCGAAACTTAAGCATGACGAATTCCCGGTGATTTACGGTAAGCCGCCTTTGCTTGTAAATAGCCGGGCCGGGGTCATAAATTTTAATCGCGATAAATATCGTAGCCATTAACGGGAAAAATACAATTATCATCAAAAGGGAAAAAATAAAATCGAATACTCTTTTTACGGCTTTTTGACTCCATGTGAGCCTGAAACTAGATAAGGGGCAGGATAGGATATTTCCTTTTTTATAGAAACATTTTTTGCCGGCAAGCGTCATAATAGCCGGAATGACCGCTAAATCAATCCCCTTTTTTAAGCAATAATGAAAAATCTCCTCCTTATAGTTTCGGTCCAAATTATCGTCTATATACAAACAATCAATCGAATCGAGAGCGTTTAGATCAACATTTTCCCACGCCAAAAATACAATACGTATTTTTTTGTTATCAAGCAGCGGAATGACGCGCTCCTTAATAGCTTCATCAATACCGATTATTGCAATTCGGGTCATAATTTCACCGGTCTTAGTTTTAGGCAAAAAAAAAAAGTTTATGCGATTAAAAGCATAAACTTTTCTTTCGAACTTCAGCATAGATTTATTCGGGATGATAATCAAGATTATACGAGGAATTCATGCGATGAAGCATATTCTTGATTTCTTGATTGCTGGCTCGGTCAATAATCCCGTTTATTTCTTCGATGTATTTTTCAATATTAACGATTTCTTTTTTTTCTTCGATATAGATTTTATTATTCGCGGTTTTAATGTTCTTGCTTACGTCAAGCAATAATTCCTCGAAAAGCTTTTCGCCCGGGCGCAGGCCGATAAATTCAATCTTGATATCACGGTTGGGAATCAAGCCGGCAAGCCGGATCATTCGATCGGCCAAATCAACAATTTTAACGGGCTCGCCCATATCTAAAATAAATATCTCCCCGCCTTTGGCGTAAACCGCGGACTGTAAAATCAGGCTAACGGCCTCGGTAATCGTCATAAAGAACCGGGTAATTTCGGGATGAGTTATCGTTATCGGCCCGCCTTCCTCGATTTGTTTTTTGAAAAGCGGAATGACGCTGCCGTGACTGCCGAGAACGTTCCCGAAACGGACGGCGGCGTAATCGGTCGCGCTAATCGAGTCAAAATACTGCACGATTTGCTCGCAAATAGCTTTTGTGGCGCCCATCACGTTCGTCGGCCGAACCGCTTTGTCGCTTGACACCAAAATCATCTTCTCGCATTGATATTCGTCGGCGATTTTCGCGACATTATATGTTCCGAGAATATTGGTTCTGATCGCCTCAACCGGATTAAATTCCATCAGCGGAAC
The DNA here is from genome assembly GCA_002385755.1 of Caryophanales bacterium UBA3935. Taxonomy (GTDB): domain Bacteria; phylum Bacillota_I; class Bacilli_A; order ML615J-28; family CAG-698; genus UBA3946. The sequence continues at coordinate 10,874 of DGED01000017.1, forward strand.
GTGCTTGTAAGCGGCGGCGTGGAAAATAAGCTGCGGCCGGTAACGATCAAAGACATCTTTTAACCGCTTGTAATTATACACGCTGCCAATAATCACGACCAAGCGGGTTGGGAGTTTCTCGAGCTTGATTCTTTTCTCCAGTTCGATTTGCGTTTCATAAGTCGTGTTTTCATAAATGTCGAACATGACGAGCGTATGAGGGTTCAGACCCAGGATTTGATGGCATAATTCCGAACCGATTGAACCCCCGGCGCCGGTGACGATAACCGACTTGCCGCGGATAAGTTGATTTAGCCCGTCATTGTCCAGTTCGATCACGCCCCGGTTTAATAAATCCTCGATTTTTACATCAACGATTTTCCGGTAGTCATCCGATTCCACTTCAAGCATCAAAGGCAATCTTTTTATTTTAACGCTCTTCGTCGAGATAATTTCAATAATCTCGCTTAATCGTAATTTGTTAATATTGGCGATCGCAATAATTACTTCTTTAATTTTATATTTATCGATATATTCCGGAATATTGGAAATCGGTCCCAAAATCGGAAGCCCGTTTAGGCGATTATATTTCTTTTCCGGGCTGTCATCAACAAAGGCGATAATTTTATTGTGAAGACGGTCGTTCTTCTGAACTTCTTCATAGACAAATTTTCCCGCTGAGCCAGCGCCGATAATGAGCGTGTTTATGTATTTGTTGCCGTTGGAGAAATAACTGCGCGTCACAAGCCAACTGTAAATCCGCCGTATGAAGCGAACAAGCGTCATCAATAATACTTCCAAAGGCGTCGAATAGAAAAAAATAACCCATTCTATATCATACCCGATGACATCAAGCAAGAAAAAAATAACGACATTGCTAATAAATACAGCGAAACAAATACGGAAGAACTCGTTCGCCCCGACATGCTTGAGGAGCATGTTATATAAGCGGAACAACGCGTACACCCCGATTTTAATGGATGTCGCTATAAGAATTATAATAAAAAAGGGATCCGATATTTCTTCGGCGATTAAGCGCATGCCTAAAAAAAATGTGAAAAATATAATCGCGATATCGCCGAGAACCAAACCCAATATTTTAAAGAACGTTATTTTTCTCATACTTTCGCCTCTATTATTCTTTCATATATTATACCAATAATTTGGGTGAAAAACAATAGTTATTAATTTATAACATAAAAAAACATCCCCGATAAAACGGGAACGTTTTTTCTTATTTCGTTCCGAACAAGCGATCGCCGCAATCCCCGAGTCCGGGAACGATAAAACCGTGTTCGTTTAGCTTTTCATCCAAGGCAGCTAAGAAAATATTGACGTCGGGATGAGATTGTTGGATTTTACGAACTCCTTCCGGCGCGCCAACCAACCCGACATAACTAATATCGGTAACGCCTTTGCTTTTCAAAATATCTATGGCATGCTTGACGCTGCCACCGGTCGCGAGCATTGGGTCGACGACCAAAACGGAGGCTTCCGAAACGATCCCCGGCAATTTCGCATAGTACTCGTGCGGCTCAAGCGTCCTCTCGTCGCGGTAAACGCCGATGTGCCCCACTTTTGCCGTCGGGATTAATGTCGTAATGCTATCGACCATTCCGAGGCCAGCCCGTAAAATGGGCACGATAACCACTTCTTTGGCCAGGACATATACTTCGGCTAACCCAACCGGCGTCTTCACGCTCATCTTTCGGGTCGGGAGATCTCTCGTAACTTCATAAGCCATCAACATCGCGACTTCGGCGACCGTTTGCCGGAAATCCTTGGTTCCCGTCTTCTCGTCACGGATTAAAGCCAATTTGTGATGGATCAACGGATGATTCAAAATAATTAATTTCCCACTCATAATTCTTTTTCCCTTTCTATAATCATATCGACTCGTCTTTTATGCCTGCCGCCTTCAAAATCGGTATTTAAAAAGGTCTCCACAAAAAGACAAGCGTCCTCAAAACTAGTGTAATCCGCTGCCAGGCAGATGATATTACAGTCGTTATGGGCGCGAGCGGAAGCCGCGGTTTTTTTATTTCCGACCAGGCCGGCGCGTATTCCCGGATATTTGTTTGCATAAATAGACATGCCAATTCCGGTTCTGCAAATCAGAATCCCGTAGTCGGATGATTTGTTAATGACGTCTTCGCAAACAAATCTCCCGTATACCGGATAATCAACGCTTTCAACGCTCGGACAGCCGTGATCGACTACTTCATACCCGCGTTCACGCAAATAATCGACTAAGTCAGTCCTCAAATTGAATCCGCCGTGATCGCTAGCGATGCTGATTTTCATTTATTCACCTCTTTAGTTAGTAATTATACCACAACACTTTATGTTTTTCCACAAAAAAATAAATTTTATGCCATGGGAATACGAA
>DGED01000017.1:13488-28274 GCA_002385755.1 Caryophanales bacterium UBA3935
CTCCAAATAGCAACCCGCGTAATGTTTCGCCTTTTCCAAACTCATATCCCGATAGTTTCCGCACTCTTCCGGCTTCGCTCCCGGTATTTCCCCTTGATACCTCACGATAAAATCAAAAAGCTCAATAATTAACGGAAGAACAGCCGTTGAAGTCAAATTTCCATGGAGAATGAGATAAAAACCGGTTCGACACCCCATCGGTCCGAAGTAAATAACCTTGTCACTCCACTCCTGATGATTACGAAGATAAACGGCACCCAAATGTTCGATGGCATGAATGCCATCCGTATCAAGCACGGGTTCTCTGTTGGGGGCAGTCATGCGAATATCAAAAGTTGTGAGAACGACATCGTTCAAATAATCTTTTCTTGAAACATAGAACCCGGGTTGAAGCGTTAGATGGTTAACGGTAAAGCTGGGTATGTTATTCATAATTATCACCGCGTTTCATGCTATATCATATTTTAAAACGACCGCGTTTTTAAATTTTGTGTCATTAAGATTAACTTCATCAATGTAAACGTCATTATTCTCAATTTCATAAAAGCCAATATGCTTAAAGATAATCCTGGCCTCTTTTTTTACAACGATCGCAATCAAATGTTTTACAGCCTTTTTTTTGGCTTTGTTAACAATTTTCTCGAACAATTCCATAATCAAATCATCGGTTATCGATTGGCGAAAAATAAAATAACGAATCAGGGCGTTGTCATTAAATTCTTCGAAAGAAAGCGTGCCGATGATTTGCTTGTCATATACGAATTCGCCGTTCATTAACGCTTCTTCGTTTATATCGCCAATGAGCGACACTTCTTTAAGGAATTCCGCAACATCGTTTTTGTTTTCCTCATTGACCGATATAATCTCCAAAAAATTCACCTCAAAAACAATATATGCGTCTTATCCTCCTAAAAGAAGTTTTTTTAATTTCTCCCAGAAATAAAATTCATATTCAATATCGCCGCTTTCGGCATCCTCAAACGAGATTCCGTGATAATCGGGATAAAGCAGGCTCCACCAGTTCTTGCCTTCGCCCTTTCCGATTACGACCAATAAAGTCCGGTATTTACCGCCGGGAATCACTCGGCCGTTTATTGTCTTCGCCGGGTACTTAATTTTTTTGATCGATAACAGATAATTATCATGACGCAGGACCCTTTTAACGTCGGCTTCCAAAATATCGATATTTGCGATTACCTCGCCGGCAATATCGTTTTGATCGAAGCCGGCGATCCTTTTTTGTAACGCGCTGACAACGGCCATTTTTTCGTTTTGATCGGCCGATGAGTCGCTATTGGCGATGACGCGGATTCTAAATTCGTTGTTTTCCTCCGGGATAAGCAAGATGATGGCTATAATGACGATAACAATTAAAAATACCTTTTTGCGCATATAATCACCTTTTTATATTATTGGTGATTATTGCCATTTTATACTATAATTTTATGCTTCCCTCTCTGATAACCACTATGTCGCCCCCCGCTAAATCGACCACAGTGGAAGGCTCGCCGAGCAAATCCCAGGGGTCGCTGATAAAATAATCAATGTCGTTCCCGAACCTGCTTTCGATTTCCTCATAATCATTCAATTCCGGTTCGCCGCTTTCGTTAACGGAGGTTGTGGCTAACGGCCCGAAACGGGAGAGCAAACGCAGGGCGGGCAGACAATCGGGCATCCGGAACGCGACTTTATTTTTTCCGGCGGGAAAAATGATCGTCAGAGGACCGGGCCAGAAACGTTCTATGAGATCACTTGCAAGGGGCGTGATTTCAATCCCCAGCGCTTTGATTTGCTCGATGCCGCCGCACAGATTAGCGATCGGCTTATCGCCGCGACGGTTTTTGAGACGAAATATTTTCTCGATCGCTTCCCGGTCATCATACAGGGCTCCGATCCCGTAAACCGTGTCGGTGGGAAAACAAATTACCTTTCCGCGCAAGTCGGCCTTGTTTAATTTTATAATTTCGTCTACTCGGATTTTTTCCATAGTTCGCTTACTTCATATAAATAATCATCTTGGGTGATTGTTTTTTGCTCCTTAAGGCGCATTAACTCCAACATGATTTTATTCTTTTCTTCAGAATCTATAATCCGATAATCGGTGATAAATCCCAATTCCTGCAAATGTTTTTTTATATTGAAGTCGCTTCTTACATCCTCGTCGCGAGCCCACGAATAATGAGGAACGTAGTTTTCCGCGTATGTTCCCGTTGTGGCTTCGCCGCTGTCCTCGTCTTCCGTCAAACTTTCCGCCTCGGCGGGGAAATATTCTTCCAATTCATTTTCTTTTTCTTGCAGGCTTTTTTCCACCGAGAGAATGAATTCCTTAAAGTTGAAAACATTCTTTTTCCGTTCGGATTCGGAAAACATGCCTTTGCGCTTTTTGTAATAAATCAATATCACTAACACGCAAGCGATAATAATCACCGCCGCAACAATCGCGATAATTCCCAACGGAGGAATAACGGCGCTTCTTAACGGCAACAGTTTTGCGGTTTTTATGCCGTTGCCTTGGCCTTGTTGTAAATCGGAGAGATTACTAAACTCTTCCGGGGAAAAGACTTTTATATTTTTAAAATCGTCAGTCCCCAAGGATTGCCGGATATTATTTTTATCATAAACGACAAGGGAAAATACGTCGCCGCTTTTCAGCGACAGAGCCACGACCTGCACGTCGTTTCGAGAGTTTGTCTCCAGACGGTATAATTTATTGTTTAACTCAATCCGCAATTGATAATCTTTGGGCGTTTCGTTATAGAAACAGATAGCGTAATAGACTTTATCGTTGAATACGCCGTAATAAACTTTGATCGCGTAATTGACGCCCGAATATTCGTCTCCCAACAAGCGATATTCCTCGTATGCGTCGCTAACTTTTTCATCAAATTCTGTTATAAAATCATCGCGAAACGAAGACATCGCGATTAGCGATAATGTCAATAAGATATATTTCATATTAAACCTCTAATCAGTTTTTATAATCATAACCCGATCGCGGTCGCTTAAGTCTTTTTCGACCGTCGCGCGGCCGGCAAGCCCCGATTTTGCCGCCAACGCCATGATCTCGTTTTTTTTGTTCGCGGGAATCTCCAAAATAATTATCCCCGCTTTTTTAAGATACCCCCGCGCCTCATCAAAAATCCGCGAATAAAAACGCAGACCTTGATCCGGCGCGTATAGAGCGCCGGGCGGCTCGTTGTCGCGAACGATCGGCTCGGCTTCGTGCTCGCCAGCCAAATACGGGGGGTTGGAGACAATAGCGTCATATTTTCCGGTAACTTCAGCAAATAAATCGCTTAAGATAAAACTTATTTCAAGATTATAATCCCGCGCGTTCTCGGCGGCCGTTTTCAGCGCCGCGGGCGAGATGTCGACCGCCGCGATATTGCTCGCCGGCAGGTTTTTCTTCAGCGCCAAGGCAATCGCGCCGCTCCCGCAGCAAAGATCCAATATCGCCGGGTTATCATACCCGCGCAACCGGTCGAGGGCAATATCGACCAATATTTCCGTCTCCGGCCGGGGTATCAACACCGACTCGTTCACCTTAAGTCTCAGACCATAAAAATGGGCGAAACCGAAGATATATTGAACCGGGATATTTTTCTCCGCGTAAGCGGAAAAATTCTTGATTATTTTTTCGCGCGTTCCCGCGGGCGTCGGCGAATCAAAATTCATAATAAGTTCGCTAAGAGTAAACCCGGTCGTTTCCAAAATAATAATTTTTACCGCGCTTTCCTCTTTCCCGAGAGTATTCGCTTTTTCTTTAAGCTCGTTGTACAGCCGTCGATATGTCATCGTCATTCCCCGACATATCTTTTATCCGCAATGTTTAACATGCAGAGAATCTCGTGCGGTACGGTATTTAAATAACTAGCCATCTCGCTCACCGTAAGCTCAGGCGATGTAATAATGAATTCCGTTTCGGTATCAACAGTCTCGTCAACCCGGGCAAATAAGTGATTCATGCATACCTTGCCGACGGTCGGGAAACGTTTCTTGTTCGCCATAACGGGAAAACCCGCGAGACTCCGTCGAAAACCGTTATAATAACCAATCGGAAGAACGGCGATGATTTCGTCCGCTTGGGCGCGATACGCGCGGTCATAACCGACGGTCTCGCCTTTTTTTATTTTCCGGACGGCCAGCGGTTTTGTGATGATTCTTATTATTTGCTCCGTGTTTTGCTGCGCGCCGTAAAGATCAATACCGACGCGAATATAATTTCCGCATGCGATCGAATCGTAAGTGATGCTGGCCGCGCAATGAATACATTCGAATTTCTGCTCGCCTATATACTCGGCAAATTTTTTTTCCTGAAGCCGGGCGTTTTCCTTATCGGTAAAATGCGTGTATATGCCTTCGGGACGAAAAGCGGGATTTCCGGCAATGAGCCGATAAGACTCCCGGTATTCCGCTATATCGGAAAACCCGAGGCGATTCATCCCGGTATCGATTTGAAAATGAACCTTGACGGGACGTTTGAAAGAATAAGCGCGCAAACCTCTGGCTTCTTCAAGCGAATTGACGGTTATCGCGAAATTCCCATACCGATCGACCAAAGGGTAGTCGGCGGGGTCTATGCCGTTTAAAATCAAAATGTCAGCATCGATCCCGGCGTCGGCCAAACGAATGGCTTCCCGAATGTCGACGACCGCCATCAGGGAAATGCCTTGCTTGGATAAGAATCGGGCGATCCGCTCGTCTCCCAAACGGTAGGCGTCGCTTTTAATAACCGGGATCACTTTCTTCCCGGATGCTTTGGCGACCTTCTCGAGATTATCTTTAAGCTTTCCTAAATCGATTTCGATATACAGCATAAACGACTCCGGTTTTATTTTGCCTGCGCGAGCATTTGCTTTTGGTTTTCAAGCAACAAAGCGTCGATAATAATATCCAATTTACCTTCCATTATCCGGTCAAGTTGTTGTACGGTAAGGCCGATCCGATGGTCGGTAACCCGGTTCTGCGGGTAATTATAGGTTCTTATCTTCTCGCTGCGGTCGCCATGGCCGATTTTCGCCAGTCTTTCCTGCCCCTCTTTCTCCAACTGCTCCTGGAGCAGGCGGTCATAGAGGCGGGTCCGCAGCATTTTTAAGGCGTTGGCTTTGTTTTCATGCTGCGATTTCGCGTCTTGGCACGCCGCGACCACGCCCGTGGGGATATGCGTGGCCCGGACGGCGGATTTAGTCGTATTCACGCTTTGCCCGCCGGGCCCGGAAGAGCAATATACGTCGATCCGGACATCGGCCATGTTAAGTTCGAAGTCAATCTCATCGGCCTCGGGCATTACAAGCACCGTGGCGGTTGAAGTGTGAATCCTGCCCTGCGATTCGGTAACCGGAACCCGTTGAACGCGGTGCGCTCCCGATTCGTATTTTAATAACGAATAAACGCGGTCGCCCTCGATTTTAAATTCTATCAAGGAAAAACCGCCGCGTTCGGCCTCATAAGCGCTTAACACTTCAATCTTCCAGCCTTTTTCGGTGGCGTACCGCGAATACATCCGGAATAAGTCGCCCGCGAAAATATTGGCTTCGTCCCCTCCGGCGGCGCCCCTTATTTCCACAATAACGTTCTTTTCGTCATTGGGGTCTTTCGGCAGCAAAAGAATTTTCAATTCCTCTTCTAGCTCTCTTGTCCGCAAATTCAATTCTTCTTTTTCGGCGCGGGCAAGCTCGGCGATTTCTTTATCCCCGGAGCCCGCCAGTTCCTGAAGATCGGCAATCTGTTTTATGGCGATCTTATATTCGCGATATAAGTGCACCGTTTTCTCAAGCGCGCGCTGGCGGCGCATTAATTCCGTCATTTTTTTTATATCGCTTATGACTTCCTCTTTTTGCAAGTCTTCATTAATCTTCTCATATTCTTTTTCCAGTAATTCAAGTCTTTCTTGCAAATTGTTCACCCCTTATTATTATTCAGCGTCTTCTACGCTGCAAAACATCGAGTACGCGCCTTTGAAGACCAGTCGAATACTGTCGGTTACGCCCTGACGGTTTTTGGCGACAATCAATTCCGTTTGCACGTTGCGGAATTTTCGCGTCGTATCCTCGTCGCCCTTTGCCGGCTCGCGATGCAAAAACATTACGATATCGGCGTCCTGCTCGATACTGCCCGACTCGCGCAAGTCGGAAAGAATCGGCCTCTTATTCTCGCGCTGCTCGATGAGACGCGAAAGTTGCGATAATGCCAAAACGGGAACGTCAAGCTCGCGGGACATCATTTTCAATTGTCGCGAGATTTTAGAGACTTCGTCAACGCGGTTCATCGTCCTTCTTCTCGTCGTGAGCAACTGTAAATAGTCGATAATAACGAGATCCAGTTTCCCGTCGCGCTTGAGCTTCCGGCATACCGTGACGAGTTCCTCGACGTCGGTCGCGCCCGCTTCGTCCAAATACAGATTAAAGCGGTCAAGTTTTGTTTTTGCGGCGTAAAGCGAGGCCATTTCCGTTTCGTTAAGTTTGCCGCTCCTAATTTTATTTAGCGTTAAACCCGAATGCGAGCTGTAAAGCCGCATCAATAATTGGTCGATTCCCATCTCCAAGGAGAAAAAAGCCACGTGGGCATCCATCAGCTCGCAAGCATTTGTGGCGACGTTAAGCGCGAAAGCCGATTTCCCAATCCCGGGCCGCGCCGCGAGAATTATCAGCTCGCCTTTTTGAAAACCAAAAGTTAATTTATTCAAAGCCTTAAATCCGGTATCTAACCCGGTCAGGGTGTCGCCCGTTTTTTGCTTGTTTCGCTCAATAATCGATAAAACTTTATCGGTCACGTTGTCGATGCGGATTAAATCGACCGTCTTGCGCTTGTTAAGCGTCTCGATGATATTGCGCTCGGCGGTATCGATTATTTCTTCAAAAGAAAGTTTGCGGTCGAGAATTTGATTCGACAGTTCCTGCATTTTGCGCAGCAACTCGCGCTCGACCGATTTTTCTTTAATAATTTGAATATAAGCCGCGACATTCGCGACCGAAGGAATGGCGTCCATAAGCTCGAATAAATACTCGCCGCCGCCCGTAGCCTCGTAAAGACCTTTCTGTTTTAAATACTCGATTACGGAACTGACGTCGATTTCTTTTTTGGCTTTGTCCAGGGCGATAATCGCGTTCATAATATTGATATTTTCCTGAAAATAAAAATCAGTGTAATCGAGTTGGCTGACCACTTCCGACACAAGGCGGTTTTCAATCAGGACCGAACCCAACACATAATTTTCCGCTTCTCTGCTGCTGGGAATTTGTCTTTGCATTTCCATCATTTCTTCTCCACGACATGAATAGTCATTAGCGCCGTTACTTCTTTATGCAGTTGAATGGGGATTTCATATGTCCCCAATGAGTTTATAATTTTATCGGGCAGCATCTTGCGTTTGTCGAGAATAAGATCGTGCTGCGCCTTAAACTCATCCGCGATTTGCTTGGTGCTGACGCTGCCGAATAATTTGCCTTCTTTCCCGACGCGAACATGAATGTGAACCGGTTTGCTTTCAATAACGGATTTCAACTCCCGCATCTCGTTAAGATGCTTTTCCATCGCCTCTTTCTCTTCCCGTTTTTTCTTTTCCAATTGCTTGATATTATCCACGGTCGCCAAAACGGCTTGATCGGTCCTGATCAAGAAATTCGCGTGACCGGCGGGAATATCTATAATGTCGCCTGCTTTCCCTTTCCCCTTAACGTCCTTCGTTAATATGATTTTCATCGTCGTCATACCTCCATCCTCAAGTCTTGAGAGTTTGTCAATCAGCATTTCCTTCGCCTGTTCGACCGTTACGTCTTTTATCTGGGTCGCCGCATTATTGAAATGCCCGCCCCCGTTCAGCTGTTCCATGATTACTTGCACGTTTACTTCGTTTAAACTGCGCGCGCTGATTCCGATTTCATTCTCGTCGATCCGCCCAATGCAGAAAGAGGCTTTAATATCATGAACGGAAATAATGTTATCGGCAATTTTCGCCAGGAAGGCTCGGGAATAAATCTCGTCGGCGGAACACGCCGCGATCGCGTATTTGCCGTCGACTATTTCCAAATTATTCAGGATTGACATCCTCTTTACATATTCCCCGAAATTCTCCCGCAAATAACGCTGGGCGCGGGGAATTTCCGCGCCGATTTTTTGGAGAACCGCGAGCACGTTGAAAGTCCGATACGATGTCCTATACATCAAATTATTGGTGTCGACAAGAATCCCCATCAACATCCAGGTCGCCTCGATCTCGCTTATTTCAATCTCGTTGGAGATATATTGAAACATTTCCGCAACGAGTTCGACGGTCGAAGACGCGGACGACTGCGAATACAAATAATCGTAATTGGAAATCGCGTTATTGTTTCGGCGGTGGTGATCGATTATCGCTATTTTGTTTGCTGATTTATATAGCTTTTCGCTTGTTAACAACGTTTGATATTGACAGTCAACAATGACTAACAAAGTATCGTTCGTTATATTATCGACCGCTTTCCGCGGCGCGACGAAATAGTCCAAGATATTGATATGCTCTTTTTGGATTATGTTATGGATAGCCCTAATCGTTTCGTCAACCGACGACTCGTCAAAAACAATCTTGCTTTCCTTTTTCAAAGCGGCGACTATCTTATGAATGGCAAGGCAAGACCCGAAAGCGTCGGCGTCCATATCCTTATGCGACATGATTAAAACGTCGCGGGAATGTTTTATCATATCCGCAAGCATTTCCGCCTTCACCCGAACGAAGATCGGCGATCTTGTTTCAAGCGAAGTCGTTTTCGCCCCGAAATAATGGATCTGATTATCAATGAGGACAACGCCCTGGTTACCGCCGCGATTAAGCGCCAACTCCAGCTGCTCTTCCGCCAATTCCACCAATCTGGTAATCCCGTCGTCCTTGCAGGCAATACCCAAAGACGCGGTAATCCGTAGGTCTTCTTTCTGGCAGTAATTTTGAATATCGTCAAGAACGCTAAATTTATCGTCCATTAATTCCCGCAACTGCGCAAAAGTCATAAACAACAAATACCGCGCTTCGCTTAAGCCGCGCAGATAGATGTCGTGTTTGTTGCTCCAATCGCTCAACAAACCGATAAGATTACTCATTTGCATGGCCCTTTCCTGCGCGTCAAGGGCCGTCAAAGCCGTGTCCAAGTTATCAAGGTTTAAAAAACCGACGGCGAGCAATGAGCGCCTGTATTTTTGTTGCAAGTCTTTTAGGTCGGTCTGGTCCAGAAAATACAAGATATTATGATCGCTAATGACATTGCATCGATAATGACGGCCATAAATAGTCATTTCAAAATTTTCTTCGCCGTTAATTTTATCAAATAACTCGGGGTTAATAATCTCGATTTTCCGGTCGACAAGCGGGCTCATGAATATTTCCTTCGCGTAAGCGTTAGCCCATTCGATGACTTTCTCCTCGTTATAAATAATAATGCCGATCGGGAGATGATTAAAGGCGTACTCGCCGGCTTTTTTCACCCGGTATGAGATCAAATTCCACAGTTTAAGCCGGTTTTCCAACCAGCGCAATCGTTTTATATTCCTGTTCGCCTTGCCTATCATGTAAAAATACGTCAATGACGCGACGATTACGGACAGCGAAATATAGGAAATTGAGACGTGGAAATTTTCATCTATAAAAGAATAGACAAAGAGAAAGGTTGCCAAGCAAAATAATACTATGATGATTTTTTGAATAGGCAGTTTCATTTTCATAAGTTATCACCGCTGTTTTATAAATATTATAACACAATCGAAATAAAAAATAAAACAATATCCGGGCAAAAATAGACAACATATCGATTATTATCATAAAAAAACCATAGTTCAAGCCTATGGTTTTTTTAATACAATTTCAAATAAGCGATAATATTACCGCTGAAAGTTCTGAATTGTTGGACGACACACTTGTTGTGGCCGGAAGTGGTGTTGTGAAAAATGTAGGCGTTACCGCTATCGTCATCGCCGATATACATCATCACGTGGCCCTTAGCGAATATCAAAGCCCCCGGACGCAAATTGTTCTTAATGAAATTCTCGTTGATATTCCCGCTTTGCGAATATTGGGGAATCGAGCGTTGTTGTGTGGTGTTGCGCGGCATTTTAAACCCAAAACACGAATAAATGGCGTTTTGCGTCGACGAGCAATCGCGGCCGGTAATATACGCGTCGCCCCAACTGTAAGGACTTTTCAGCATTTTAAACGCTTGATATAAGACATTCCGGAGCGTGTACGGCAAATACCCGTCATGCACTTCCTCCTCGTTTTTGGCGACGGCAACTTGGCGAAGAACCAATCCGCCTTCATCATCGCGCCGCGGCATCAGAACGACATATTCGTCCTCGTTTTCGGATAGATAAGGGAGCGCCTGACCCATCCTGACACGCTGCGAACCAATCGTGAGAACATTGGCGACAACAACGATAAATCTTTCGGCGTCAAGGAACGCTCGCATTTCCTCGCGATTGCACACCCCGATCTTCGCGGCTTCAACCCAGCCGTAATAATTCGTCGCCTGGACAAAAAACCACTTTCCATCATTGGTTTCGTGATAGATTACAACTCCTTCTCCAACATTTAAGCCGGTCTCCTGAAAATAGTCCTGCGTCCGGGAATACGCGTAATAGTTGGTCGGAAAGCTGCGCACCGCGGCGAACTCGGTTATAATCCCGTAACGCGCCAAGACCGTCGCCGGGATCGCGTCCATATTCCGGTATTCTTTTATTTCATCTTTTTCAAGCTCTGATAACGCCTTGCCGTCAGGCCGGTAAACGGACCTAGAGTCGATTATTTCATTATAGGCATTTATTTTTTGCTTTACTTCCGCGCCGGGCGCGGTTTCCGGGGACGCGAGCAAATTGACGACTTTGGTAAGGTGATTGTTATTATAAATATTTTGATTGTATTGGCTAATTTCCGACGGGGTGAAAATGACCTCGTCCGGGTCATACTCGGGAGAAAGGCGCTCAATCCAATATTCCGGATCCTCTACCGTATAATTTCTCGGCTTGACAACTATTAAGATGCTCGCGGTCACCGTCTCGTCGGAGGCCAACGCGGCCGTAAGCGCGGTCTCGCCCGCCTTTAAACCCGTAACGGTTAATTCGTCAACTTCCGCGATTCCTGCGACGCTGAAAGAAAATATTATTTCCGTTAAATCCGGTATCCCTTCGGTAATCAAAGGTAAAAAGGCGCTCTCACCCGCTTCGATCTCAAGTTTAGACTTAAAAAAAGAAAGACTCTTTTCCTCCTCGACAAATACCGCGATTTCTGAAAAAACGGAATTGTCAAAGACATAATAGGCCGTTATTATAACCTCGCCGGTTTTCTGCGCGATAATCTCCTCATCATCGAAAAAAACGATCCCTTCGGCGCTTAAAAGGAAAGCCAGTTCCTCAAATCCGGCGATGTTTTCATACTCAAGCGGAAGCGGCGCGCGCTCGCCGACCGTCAAAACGATGCTTTCCCTGGTAAACTTCACGCGCGGCCGGCCAATAACCTCGATCGTGACCTTATCAAATATTGTTTCATTTTTCACGTAACTTACTGTCAAGACGGTTGTTCCCGGCGCCAGGCCAAGAATCGTGAATCCTTCCGCTCTCGCGATACTTTCGTCGCTAAACGCGTGCTCGATTTCATCCTTGCCGATGCCGGTTAATTGATAAGCGAGCGTATAGGTCTCGCCCACTTCGATTTGCACGCGAGATTCCGTTATGGCGATTTTTTTCTCATCGCTTTTGCCTAAGCATCCCGAAAAACATAGCACAATTATAAACAGAATAATAATACGCCTAATTTTTCTTCCCATCGTTCTCTCCTCATATTAATAAAAAACCATAGAAACATTTAATCTATGGTTTTGTTATTCCTTTATTCCTTTACAAAAGGCAATAATGCCATATGCCGCGCTCTTTTGATAGCTACCGCCAATTGTCTTTGATATTTGGCTTTCGTTCCGGTAACCCGGCGCGGGAGAATTTTACCGCGATCGGAAACAAACCTTCTTAATAATTCGTAATCTTTCCAATCGATATGTTCTATTTTATTCTCGGTAAAATAACAGACTTTTTTTCGCCTGCGATAACCTGACATATTAATCTAACCTCCTTAAAATGGCAAATCGTCGTTGGAAACATTAAAATCGCTTCTAATGTCCTCAAACGGGCTCTTCTCTTCTTTTTTACTTTTTTCTTTATCGTAACTACCTCTATCGTATTGTCGATAATCATCAGGGACATCATATGGGCTGACGTCATTGTATTCCGAATAATAGTCGCCGCCGCGAGCTGACTTCGGTTCCAAAAACTGAACGTTGTCACAAACGACTTCGGTGATGAAACGGCGGACGCCGTTCGGGTCGTCATAACTGCGCGTCTGCAACGAGCCCTCAACGCCGACTAAATTGCCTTTGCGTTGATAGCGAGCCAAGTTTTCTGCTTGATTGCGCCAAGCCACGCAGTTGATAAAATCAGTTTGTCTTTCCCCGGCTTTGTTTACGTAAGTGCGGTTTATAGCAACCGTAAACAAGACGAAGGGGATGTCGCTGGACGTTCTCCTTAACTCAGGATCCTTGGTCAATCTGCCAACCAAGATAACTTTATTCACTTGCCCATCACTGCTCCTTAACTATGATATGCCGAAGAACGTCTTCCCGGATGTTACATATCCGGTCGTATTCCGCTACGGCTTCAGGCGTGGCCTCGGCTTTAAAAACGACATAATAGCCTTTTCTCAAGTCCTGGATTTCGTATGCCAGGTCCTTCATTCCCCAAACGTCGACGGCGGTTAATTTGCTTCCGTGATCGGTAAATATCTTTTCGATTTCCTCAATCAAAGCCTTATAACCGTCCTCGTCTAAATCCGGGCGAACGATAAACATGCCTTCGTATTTTCTCATTTGCTGCACCTCCTTATGGTCTGTTGGCTTCATGCGAAGCAAGGATTTATTTTTTTATAACCAAGATATTATACTACATTATAGTCAATATGTAAAGAATTATTCTGGAGCGATTCTCAATTTTTTGAAAGAATTCGAGATTAGGAGCATTAACGGGATCACGAAATGAATCAATAATAATGTCACGAGGATCTCCTTTATCATTAACGCGCCTTCGGCTTTGACCGCGGTGGTAACGCCGTTAAGTTGCCAATAGCCTCCCCGGCTTATCGAAAGCGTCGGTTCAACGTAATCGGTTGCGACGTCACCGTCGGTTATTTTTCTCGCCTTTAAGGAAGTGCGCTCGCCGTTAATCGCCCAATACCCGCTCGGGTCGATCGTCAATTCAATTTGATCGCCGAGGCCCGCGGGAATATCCGTCTCGATATCATTGATGGTGAATTTGCCGTCCTTTATCGCCACAACCGGGATTTCATATTCATCCGGGTTGGCGGGCAATTTTACCGCTTTCGCCGTTGTTTCGCGGCCGTTAAGCCACCAAAAGCCGCCGGAGACATTAAAAACTAATTCGTCGACGCTGCTATGAATGATAGTCGGATGACCGTCGATAACCCAATGATTATCGATAATCGTGATTTCGGGGCGGCGATAACCCTCTGCCGCTGCGGTGTAGGTTATCCCGGGAACCCGGAACGCTTTAACGTTCGTCTTTTGACCGTTAATATGCCAATACTTATTGACAACGTCAAGCACGAGACGGTTTTCCTCGAAAGCGTTAATCGACGTTTTCACGCCGTTTAAACACCAGTAATAATCGCCGTTGAGAGTAATATTGGGGGTAAGGTAAGTTCCGTTGGACAAATTCTCGACTATCGGCATTTCAATCGCCCGTATCGTCGTCGCCTTGCCGTTGAGAGACCAATTATTGTGTTCGTTCACTTCCAGGATAATATCCTTGGAAAGCTCGTCGATATTTCTATAATAACTTAGGTCAAGCCGCGCGAATTTAACCGGCAATAAATTAAATCCCATCAAAAAGCAACATATGACCATCGCTGCGAAAATGACTTTCCTAACCCAGTTAAACGGGTGGGAGACTTGAAACAAAACGAATAACATGACCGCCGTCGTTACCACCGTCGCAATCGTCGTATACACGGCGTTGTTGTGTTGTAACGACTCGAATCCCGGGGTAATGCGAAGGAAACTTAAAATGAGATGCAAAATCACGATTGTGAGAGCCCCGGGCAGCGTCGATTTAATAACGTTCGATAAAAACTTACCCTTGACAATCTGCCGGTTGCGTTGCAGCGCCAGATACATCGACGGGAACCCGAGCACAAACCATTCGATCATGTATAAATGCTTGGCCGTGAACGGATAAGTTATGCTAATCGGGCCCTTCTGCATTCCCAAGATAATATACATTATCGTGAGCAATATCGCGAACATCGTCTTAACGAGAAAGAGCGTCGATGTTTTTTGAATATTATTAATGACTCGCCGACCCTCGATTACGACTTCGGGCATGCTAGAAAAAGTGGAATTAACCAAAACCAGATGCGACGCGTAACGAACGGCGTCGCTACCTGAAGCCATGGCGATACTGCAATCAGCTTCCTTGAGCGCCAATATGTCGTTAACCCCGTCGCCGGTCATCGCTACGGTTTTATCGTGCTCTTTTAGGGTTTGAACAATAACTCTTTTTTGTTGGGGGCTGACCCGGCCGAAAACCGTGTAGTCAAATACGATCTCGCGGACTTCGTCGTCGGTCATCCCCGCCAGGCTGACATATCGTTCGGCGCCTTCGACGCCGACCCGCATCGCGATCTGCGATACCGTTACGGGGTTGTCTCCCGATATAATCTTGATATCAACATTGTTTTGCTTGAAGAAATCAATCGTGTCGGCCGC
>DGED01000017.1:28426-30425 GCA_002385755.1 Caryophanales bacterium UBA3935
CCTTCGCTCGCGAATCTCTCGACCCTTTCTTTAACGGAGTCATAATATTGATTCAACACGAATTCCGGCGCCCCGAGATAAAAGGTTCCCTGCTCGCCAAAAACAACGCCGCTGAATTTGCGTTTGGACGAAAACGGGATGACCCGCGTCGGTTCCAAAACATTGTTTTTATCAAAGAAACGGATCAAGGCTTCCGAAGTCGGGTTTGTGTCTTGAAACGCGTTCATCATCGAACCGACTATCTCGCGGATAGTATAGTCGGTATAGTTTTTCAGTTCTATGCAGTCGAACACACGCATCGATCCGTCGGTTATCGTCCCGGTTTTGTCAAGACACAAAACGTTGGCTCTGGCAAGCATCTCGATGCAATATAATTCCTGGACCAATGTCTTTCGTTTTCCCAGCCGGATTACGCCGTAAAACAACGAAACGCTGGTGAGAAGGAACAACCCCGCGGGAATCATCGCTAAAACGGAGCTTCCGGCCCTGATTAAGCCGTCTCGGCTTAATATTGACAGGAAATCCTTCGGCATCCCGTTGGTCGTCGTTATGTATGTTAACACGGCCAAGGGTAAAATAATTATGGAAACAAATTTAATAATAATATTCAACGAACGCAATAACTGCGATTTGGGTTTTTGATAAACCCTGGCGTCTTTAGCCAGTTTTTCGATATAATTATCCTTGCCGATTTTATCAATCCTGGCCACCGCGGCGCCGCTAATAATAAAACTTCCCGAAAACAACTCGTCGCCCACGCTCTTGACAATCGCGTCGGATTCTCCGGTCAAGAGCGATTCATTAACCTCGATCGTTCCTTCCAGTATAACGCTATCGGCGCAGATTTGTTTCCCGGGAGTATAAAAAACGATATCGTCAAGCACGACTTCGTCGACGGGAATTTCCACTTTATCGCCGTCGCGAATAACGGTGGTCGTCGGCGCCGACATCAAGGATAATTTATCAACCAATAATTTTGCCTTGATCTCCTGGTAAAGCCCGATTAAATAGTTGGGAATAATCGTTGCTAAAAAGAACAAGTTTTCATAGCTCTTCAATACTAAAAATATAATCATGATAGTAAGGTAGAGCATATTAAAAAAAGTGAAGGTGTTTGATAAAATAATCTTAAGAATCGATTTCCCTTGCCGATCGGTAACGCGGTTAACAAGGTTGTCATCAATTCTTTCCGCTACTACCTCCGACGACAGGCCTTCCAAAATCGGCGTGTCGTAATATCTTTTTATTGTTTTTGTTTTGATTTCTTTTTCTAACGTTGGGGAATCAGCGGCGTCATCAACGGTGGTTTCATCCTTTTCTTCTTCGATAAGATTGATTGTTTCCTTTTGGGCCAAAACATCAATTACGGAAACTTTCTTTTTCGAATCGGTTTTATTGATGTTCTTTTTGGCTTTGGTGGTTTTTTTGCCGCTATTATCTATTTCGTTGACCAACAAATCCGAACCAGTATTATCGGTTTTGTTATCCATATTTTTCACCGCATTCCACATTTTTTATTATACAGTATAATTTTAACATATCCGGGGGTTTTCTTCAAGGACAATTATATATTCGTTTCTCGGGTCGACACTACCAATACAACGCCCGCATATTAAATCGCTCATCCACTTCCGCCGCGCATTGTTTCCGCACGAATTTCACTTCGCCGTTATCAATATAGGCGAGAAAATGCCGACAATACAAATAATTTTCATGCTTAACGGTATTCATCGGGTCAAAACCGTAAATCTTGTATTCGCCTTCAAGCCGACAAGGATGATTATTTAAAAAGTTGTTTAGTAAATTTTCATTGCGGTTACGATAATTCCTTATTAAGGCGTCGATTTCGGCGCTATTTTCAATATCTATTTCCACAGCGGTTATTTCCCGCGCCAACAACTCGAAAACCGTTTTTTCCGTTTCGCCAATATGGTGGAAAAACGGAATATTATTCTCGTTGCAAATAAGCAAAAGCAGCGCGCCGGTATGATAGCAAATC
>DGED01000017.1:30624-32838 GCA_002385755.1 Caryophanales bacterium UBA3935
GAAATGCTTTCGCCTGTATTCTCTTAAGGCAAGAAATCTCTCAAACTTTTTCGCCGTGAAATTATCATGAAGCGCTTTTAGCCATTCATTTTCCTTGTATTTGATATTCAGGTTATCGCGCGCGTAATTATAATTTAATCCCGCTATCTCATCGGCCCATCTTTTTTCTTTGTTTAAGTTTTGAAAGGCGTGAAACATTTCATGAATTATTTTCGCCGCGAAGATGTCGAGATTATCAACTGGACTCCGGCCCGCGTCCCAAATCGCGATGTGTTCGCCATTATAAATAATCGCGGTGTTTCCGATGAAGCGCTCGTCCTTGGCGAAAACATTCTCGCCGAAGTATACATTTTTCTCATCATAAAGCGCGAATTTAAAAGGTTTAAAACCGGGCCATAAGCGATGAAAATCAACGCCGCTAATTTTTTCGCGTAAAGCATTATATAATTGCATCATGTTCAGACTCCGTCCTTAACCGAGGAAATTGCACCTTTTAAAATATTACCAAAACTTATTTTTTATAATTATAACAAATATATCCTTGTGTGCAAAGGAAATTGTGTTTATTTAAAAGCAATCATAATTTTCTTATTGTAATAGATCCGCATACGGATTCAGCTCGCTGACAAACCCATATGAAAAACTCCTTTTTTTCAGCAGTATGAAAAAAGGAGCCCATTAACAATCTGGAGCCGCATACAAATTATAATTTTCGGTATTAATAATAAGAAAAAAGATAATTTGAATATTTTTCTATGTCTGCGGGTATAAGCATTTGAAACTTTTCCTTTACCGCCGTAAAATATTCCTTAATCAGCTCTTTTGTAATTATGCGGTTGGAGTTGTCATATACCGTCAACCCTCTTCTGGTTTGTAACCATGGCTGTTCGGAATGAACAAACATTTCTAATGTTTTTCCGCTGTAACAACAAAAGTTTTTAATAACGCTATCCATTATTGCTTTTTCAGCAGATGTAAAAATAGATTCATCAAAGGTTTTTACACTTTTTATTGGATCAAATCGATATTCTTTATATTCATGGTACACCTTCCTATAAACCGGTCCGTGTACCCACGCCTCACAGTCTTCTTCAAAAAGAAACTCTCCTTCAAAAGCGCAGTAAAAGCCCTGGATATAATATAAGGTTTTTTGCAAAGCCAGCGGCGTAATATCTTCGCATTTATAAAGGATATATTGAACAACGTCATCTAGCTTTGATTCTGGCTTTTCCTTATCAAACAACAATGCCCGTACCTTTTTCATGCTTTTATCATAAGCGTGTAAAGATTTCAAATTATGTTTATTTTTTTCTAATAATTCTTTATAATATTCAGGACGCTCATGAATTTTTAAAAGAATATCTGAATACTGTTTCGTAGGCATATCACCTTCACAATAACGCGAAAAAGTCATTTCTCCCCATCCCAACAACAATGACAAGGGACGCTTGCCGATGTTGTATTTTTGGGGGATTTCCAAAATTTTCTCTAAGGAAATTATGCCGTGTTTTAAACGATAAGCATCATACAATGATTTTAAATTTTCATCTTCTATTTCCGCCACATAAACTTCGTTTCCGCACTCTTCGCATATAGCCTTTTTCCCCTCATACTCGTAGTTTTCATCTCTCAATTTTCCCGAAAGCGGCATCGTTTCAACAACAAATCCAACATCGCGTCTACATTCTTCACAAAATGTTTTGTTTCCGTTCACCATTATAACCTCCCTATACTTTATTCTCTCATATTCTTACATGCATTATCTAAACATATAATTAATCGGCTTGTTTCGCTTATGAAAAGAAACTACAATAACCCTATTGCCATTGTCACTTTCTATGAGGTTGAATTTAATATAAATGTCGACAAGTTCTTCTGTTATATCGTCAAAATTATATAGTTTAACCCGAGGACAAAAAACATATAAAAGTTCGTGTTCAAATCCTTTTTTTATGTTTTGAAGCGTGTGACAAAAATCTTCAGTCCGAAGTCCAAGTAATATTTCTTTTTGTTTTTTTGCATTTAAATTATATGCATTTATAAAATCGATATTTTCTTGCCTATTTTCATTTTTTGAAATTATGAATCGATTTTCATTTACGCATTTTTTTTATGCAATCTAAGATCTTATTTATTTGATCCCACGTATAGCTTATATTATGGCGCTGATTCATTATATCACCCATCATGATACAATGATACTATATTATATGC
>DGED01000017.1:32956-46258 GCA_002385755.1 Caryophanales bacterium UBA3935
TGATACAATGATACTATATTATATGCTTATTGTCAAGATATTATGCATCATTTAATTCTTTTTCAAAATAAAAAAACCCGTTTTGATGACATTCCATCCAAACGGATTTTATTGAAAATTCACCATTTTCTCATAGAAGTATTTTTTGATGCTGTTATAACCGGAGGATATCAACCTTTCTTTATTAGCCAAACCCTTCCGATAGTCAACGGCGCCTATTTTAAACGTGTCAATATTAATAATTTCGTAATTGCCGTAATCTATTTCCTTATCTAATTTAAAAACCCAGCGCCGATACATTTTAACCGTCCTGTAGCGGTCGACAAACTTTTCATTAACCCGGAATCCCAAAGTCAATAAATCGCTCCCGGCGAACAAGTCGATGGGGAAGTTACTGACTATGCCGCCGTCTAGAAATCGATACTTATCAATCGGGTAATACCGGTAAAAGATCGGGATGCTTGCCGACATCGCCGCCGCTTTGGAAATCAAAAACGTGTCGGGATTAATATTGAAATATTTCAAGTCATCGGGAATTATCACCTTTTTTTTCGTAACCCATTCGGTGGCGATCATTTTTAATAAATAATCCTCGCCGTGTTTTACATCCAAAAACGTCGTTTTGTTTTTCGCTTCCGCGAGCGTCTGCATATAATTCTCAAAATCCTGAAGCGAATATATTCCGATTCCTTTGACCGAATCGATAATTCCCCGCATCCGGCCGCTCTTACCAAAATATTTAAGCATGGAAAAATCAAAGTTCTCGATAAGGGCCGAAAGTTCGGCGGCGCTGTATCCGACGGCTATGAGCGAGGCGAGAATCGCGCCGACGCTTGTGCCGCCGACTTGAAATATTTGAATTCCCCTTTCTTCCAAAAATTTTAAGACGCCTATATAGGCGATTCCCTTTATCCCGCCGCCCTCAAAAACAACGTTAATTTTCATTCGATAACACTCCCTGCGCCTATATTATATGAAGCAATAAGGAAAAACTGCAAGAATTTTATTCTTACAGTTCGCCGTTACAATTTTTTTCCACTTTGACGCGCGCTTCTTTGCCTAACAAATATTCAACGATTTCATAAGCGAATTGCGCGGTATAACCCATGGCGCGGGCGGTGATGAATTTACCGCTCCTGATTACGCCTTTTTTACGCTTATATTTTCCTTCCTTAATATCAACTTCACATCCCGGAAAGCAAGTAAAAACTTGATCCTTGAAATAACCCCGTCTTCCGAGAAGCAAGGGCGCCGCGCAAATCGCCGCGACCATTTTCCCGGCCAACACGAATTTGTCGATCAAACTTAATACTTTTTTGCTGTGCTCGAGAATGTCTTTTACCGCTCTTCCTCCCGGAAGCACCAAAAAATCATAATGCTGATCGTTAACGTCTTTCAGCGTGGTTTCCGCTTTCACATACAATCCCGATTGCGATTTCACGTGAACGTCATCTCCCGCGGAAGCTACGGTCAACGATAATTTTGCCCTGCGCAAAATATCAATCGTCATTATCGCTTCCGTATCTTCAAAGCCGTTGGCGAGAATAATCAAGCCTTTCATTTTCACTCCTCCTTTTTGTATATTGTCCGTATAATAGTTTCACGATATGCGTGAATATATCTTTGCGCGTCACCATTGAAGCCGTGAAATGGCCGACGGCGCCTTCTTTTTGATTGATATCGCTGGTGCGAAGATAAGCGTTCATAATTTCCGAGAGTTCTTTTTCCCCGCCGGCAAGCCCGTCCTTGATAAATTCCGGCAACGGGATCCGCGTCCCGCCGGCGTAATATGCTTCTCCTTCCTCGTCGATCAAAACGCCCCAATTCACGAGAAATAATTTGTCTCCGTGAGTTTGAACGCCCGCTTCCAGTCCGATGCGCAATCCGTCGCCCGGCAACATCCGCGCGCGATTGTAAGCTCCTTTAATTGTCTCCTCGTCTGATAGCGGTTGATTCCCGACACCGCTTCCGACGGAAAGGCCGATAACTTCATAATCTTTCATGACCTCCCGCGTCGCCGCGAGTTTCACTTTATTCAAAGAACCTAGATAACACTTAAGCATTCCTCAGTTCCTCTAGCCTTTGCCGGTCAAAATCCTTGATAACGGCTAAGAGCATCGCTTTTACCGCTTCCACGTCGTCAATATGAATCATCGATGCCGAGGAGTGGATATAACGCCCGGGAAGACCGACGGTAACCGAGAAAGCCCCGCCGCCGGCATACTGCGCGGCGCCGGCGTCCGTTCCTCCCATCGAAAGAAACTGTTGGTACGGGATATTGTTCGCAGCGGCGAGATTTTCAAAATAACGTTTCACGACCGGGTTCATGATGTTTACCGGGTCATAAAAACGGACCAGAAACCCGCCGCCCAATTTGCCGTAAGCCCGCGGGTGGTTTTTGTCTAAAAAATCACCGACCGGGGAAACGTCAATGGCGATAAATAAATCCGGTTTTACCATCTGAGAAGAAGCGTACGCGCCGCGAAGCCCGACTTCCTCTTGGACGGTGGCGCCGGCGATAACCGTGTTGGGGTGATCAATATCTTTTAACTCCCTAAGAATCTCAAGCGCCATCCCGCAACCAAAGCGATTGTCCCAAGCTTTGGAGACAATCTTTTTGCCGTCCTCGGTAATGTAATATTGGTTCTCAAACGTGATCATCTGCCCGATCTCGATTCCCATTTCGTAAGCGTGCTCGCGCGAATCGGCGCCGACGTCAAGAAGCAAGTTATCGAAGGAGGGGGCGGGCGGTTTGTCCGCGCCGCGGCTGATGTGCGGCGGGACGGCGCCGATAACGCCTCGCACCTTCTTATTTTTCCCTACGGTAACCAAAACGTTTTGCGAGATCATAATCTCGGGGTTTACGCCACCGACGGGAATCATTTTAATAAATCCCTTTTCCGTTATTCCCGCGACCATGGCCCCGACTTCATCCATATGCCCGGCAATCATAATGACGGGGCTTTCTTTCCCGGTCACGACGCCGAAAATGCTTCCCAACTTGTCACGGATAATATTGCCCGTGACTTTTTCAATTTCTTGGCGCATATAGTTCCTGACATTTCCTTCAAATCCGGAGATGCCATCCAAATTAACCAAGTCTTCGTATATTTTCATTCTTTTTTTGATGTCCATTTTTTCACCTTAAGATAGTAAATTTTCTTCCTGTTCTGAATAAATTTCTCCTCGTACTCGGTCGTTACGATGTCTTCCCTGCCGCTCGCGTGCAAATCAAAACTTATCTCGAGAAAGCGAAAACGATGGTTGTTAAATTGAGTCAAACTGTATTCGAAGAATCCGGGATTGTCGGTTTTAAACTCAATTACTCCGTCTTCGGATAATATGTGCTTATACATTTCCATAAAATAATCGCTTGTCAAACGGCGCTTCTCGTGCCGGTTTTTCGGCCAGGGATCGCTGAAGTTTAAATATATTTTTGCGATCTCGCCGGCAGAGAACATTTGTTTAAGCTCCTGCGCCGGGCAATTGATTATTTTTATGTTCGGCGGATTTGTCTCGGCAATCTTTCTCGCCGCTTTCAACGCGATGGTTTCGGAAACCTCGCAACCGACAAAATTAACGTCTATGTTTCTCTTCGCCTGTTCAATAATAAACTTTCCTTTCCCCATCCCGATCTCCAGATGCAATGGACGTGGCTCGGGAAAGCGGTAAGCCCAGCGTCCTTTGTTTTCTTCCGGGTTAAACACGACATATTGCGGATACTCTTTTAGCTTTAAATCGGCATCTTTAATTTTTCTAAGTCTCATTTTTCACAAGCCAAGCGATAAAGCGCCTCGGCGTATATCGCCGTCGCCGTAAGCAAATCCTTAATCGCTATATATTCGTTGGCCCGATGAACAACTTCCTCGTTTCCGGGAAAATGGATGCCGAACGCCACTCCCTTCCGCAACGCGCGGGCATATGTCCCGCCGCCAATCGTCTTAAGCGGCGTCGAAACGTCGCCGGTGTGTTTAATATAGACCTCGTGTAATATTTTAATGTCGGGATCGTCCTTATCAACGTAATGAACGGGGATATCAAAGGTTATTTCGGCGGTAAGACCGTATTCGGAAGCAAGGCGTTTGAAACTCTCAAGAAATCTTTCCTTATCCCAACGGATTGGGTAACGGAAATCAAGGCAGGCAAAGCCTCCTTCCCGGGTGATTTCCAAAATCCCCAAGTTGCAAGTCAAATCTTTCATCTCCGGGTCGGAAAAAGCAAGGCCGGCATGTTTTAGACGCGAGTCGCTCAAGACATCGTTTACAAACCTCAACAAATTGCTATCCGCATGACGATGTAAAAACCGAGCCATCATGACGGCGGCGTTGATGCCGTTATCGGGTTCCATCGCGTGCGCGCCGCGCCCGTTGAGAATTAAGACGCCGTCCGCGGCGGAACCGGAAAGGTCGTTTTCGGATAGATACTTCAAAAATTCTTTTTCCAAACCGCTCCCCGCGCTGGCTTCAGCCTTCGCGGGCACGACATTGTGCCGGTTCCCGCTCTTTACCGTCACGACTGATCCGCTCTTGTCGGTAAGTTTAATATGAAGAACGCCTTTTTCACCGTATATCAACGGGAAATCGGCATCCGGGGAAAACCCGAACGCCGGCATCGGGCACACTTGAAAATACCTGGTGATGCCGCGCCATTTGCTTTCCTCATCCGTGCCGATAATCAGGCGAATTTTTTTATCGGGCGCGATATTTAAATCCTTAAGCAATCGCAGCGCGTACAAACTGCTAATTGTCGGGCCCTTATCATCGACGGCGCCGCGGCCGTAAATCCGATCGCCCGCGACGGTTCCGGCGAACGGCGGGTAGTCCCACTGTCCGTCGGCGGGAACGACGTCGACATGGCATAACACGCCGATAATCTCCTCTCCCTCGCCGTACTCGATATGCCCCGCGATATTATCGACGTTAAGAGTTCTAAAACCGTAACGATTGCCTAGTTCCAAAACATAATCGAGGCTTTCGCGCAGGCCGGCGCCGAAGGGCTCGCCCGGTGTATCCGGGCTTTCCTCCAAAACGCTTTTTATCGACAATAGCCCGCATAAATCCTTTATCATTTGCGATTCGTAATTTTTCAGCAATTCTTTAAAATTCATGACTTCACCTTTTTCTATTACTTATGTATAGTATACCATTATATGGGGAAAAATAATATAGCAAATCATATAAAAAGGAGAAAATAATATGAATATTGATATCAGGCAAGCAGTAAAAAACAACTTAAACAATTCTTCATTCGAAGACGTCAAAAGCACAATTGTTGACGCGATGAATATCAAGGAAGAAAAAGTTCTCCCGGGTTTGGGCGCGCTTTTTGAAGTTTATTGGAAAAGCGTCGGGGAAGAAGAAAGAAACAAAATTGTGCAGACGATTACCGAAAAAATAAATTAATAAAAAAGGCTAGATTATTGGTTGATATCTAGCTTTTTTTATTAACGGCGCGAATAAATGCTTCAACAATATGATTAACGGTAAACCCGTAGCTTTCGATTAGCTGTTTGCCCGGAGCGCTGGCGCCGAAACGGTCGATGTTTATTAAGATCCCAGAAGGGCCGATGAACTTATGCCAATGAGCCCCCTCGCCCATCTCGATTGCGACTCTCGCCGTGGCGTTTTCCGGCAAAACCGAGTTTTGATACTCCCGTTCCTGCCGCGCGAAAAGATCGAGGCTGGGGATGCTCGCGACGCGAACGTCAAACCCTCTCGCAAGCAATTCGCGTTTCGCCTGCAACGCAAGTTGAACTTCCGATCCCGAGGCCATTAATATCCCGTCGATTGTTTTTTCCTCATAAGCGAGCACGTACCCGCCTTTACCAAAAGATGAAAACGCGACTCCGGGGGCGACGTTGGGAACGGCTTGCCTTGTAAGAACGATTGCGGTCGGGGCGTTTTTATTTTCAAAAGCATAACGGAACGCGAGCT
Organism: Caryophanales bacterium UBA3935; assembly: GCA_002385755.1. GTDB lineage: Bacteria > Bacillota_I > Bacilli_A > ML615J-28 > CAG-698 > UBA3946. The sequence goes on from DGED01000017.1 coordinate 38,890, forward strand.
TAGTTTCATACCCGTCGGCCGGGCGGAACGTCGTCAAGTTGGGAACGCTTCTTAACATCGTCAGCTGCTCGACGGGCTGATGCGTTGGCCCGTCCTCGCCAACGGCGACCGAATCATGCGTGAAAACATAAATAACCGGTAGGCTCATCAACGCCGACATCCGTATCGCCGGTTTCATGTAATCGGAAAACACGAAAAACGTGCCGCACACCGGCCTTAACCCGTGCAACGCCAAACCGTTGCTGATCGCGCCCATGACATGCTCGCGAACGCCAAAATTAATATTTCTCCCGGTTCGGTTGCCTTCGCCGAAACTCCCGTCCGGTCCTTTGATTTTTGTTGAGGAGGAAAGATCGGCCGAACCGCCGATCAGGCCGGCGTGAATTTTACCGACCGCGTCAATAACCGCGCCCCCGTATTCGCGGGTCGCTTTCGCGTCGTCAGCGGAGACGGGGATAATTTCCTCAAAGTCAATCGTAAACTCGTCTTTTATTATTGACTCGAACAACGCGAATTCCTCGGGAAATTCTTTTTGATAATCCGTTTTTATCTTTTCCCAATCCCGGTATTTTTCCCGTCCGCGCTCGTACACCGCGCGACGGAAATAATCATAGACTTCCCGCGATACTTCGAAATGTTCCCCGCCGAGCGCCGCCCGCATTTTTTTCACGTCTTCCGCCGGAAGCGGGCTGCCGTGGCTCTTGTGCGAGCCAGCCAGGCTCGAGCCGACGCCGATAACCGTTTTAATCTCGATAATGGTCGGCCTGTCGCTTGCTTTCGCTTTAATGACGGCTTTCTCAATTTCGCTAATATTCTCACCGTCAGAGACGAGGATATGATTCCAACCCATCGCCCGGTATTTGCCGGCGACGTCTTCGCCGGTAGTATCTTTTACCGGCCCGTCCAATTGAATGTCGTTGGAATCATAAAGAACAATTAGCCGAGACAGGCGCAAATGGCCGGCAAGGCTCATCGCTTCCTGCGTTACGCCTTCCTGCAAATCGCCGTCGCCGCATAAGACGTAAGTATAGTGATCGATTAAGGGCAAGCCCTCTTTGTTAAAACGGCCGCGCAAGTATTCCTCGGCAATCGCCATTCCGGTCCCGATTGCGATTCCTTGGCCGAGCGGACCGCTTGTGGAATCGACGCCGGGAGTGTCTCCGCGCTCGGGATGACCGGGGGTTATGCTTCCGAGTTGACGGAAGTTTTTCAAATCGGAGATCATAATGCCGAAACCGGATAAATGCAGGATCGAATATAAAAGGGCGGAACCGTGGCCGGCCGCCATGACAAAGCGGTCGCGGTTAACCCAACGGTCATCGCCGGGAAACACGTTCATAATTTTGGTGTAAAGAGTATAAATAAGCGGCGCCGCGCCCAAAGCTATTCCCGGGTGCCCGGACTTGGCCTTGTGGACCTGTTCGACCGATAAAACCCTTAATGTTTCCAAGGCTTTCATCGTATCTTTCATTCCTTCTCCTTTATAAGCAATCGGTAAATATATGAAGCCCGGTCACCAAAACTGCATTTCACGACATCGTCTACCAACAAGATGCCTTTCGCGCCAGTTTCTTTTAATTCCTCAACCAAGACTTTATCAATGTCCTTGACGCGGACGCTAATCCGGCTTAATTCCCTGGTCACGCTTTCGATATTGTTCGCGCCGCCGTATAAGCGGTAAAACAATTCCTTTTGCGTGTTGTCCTCGTCGACGTCAATTTCTTGGGAGCGGGCCGCGGCCAACTTTCTTTTCTTTCTGATTGTCATTATCAAAGCATATACGATTAGCAACATTATCGGCACTATGCAAATCGCCAGGATAATGATTGTCCAATCATCTACTGTAAGCGTAAAAATCATATAAAGTACTCCTTCATTTTTAATTTACTTAATTATAGCATTTTTTATCCCGTTTGTTAATACATTTGTTTTTTCATGATGAGATTATCGCTAATTCTTTACAATTCGCCTTCTTCATGATATAATTGTTTCAATATTAAAAAGGTGAGCTATGGATATAATTGAGCTATTAAAATACTTGGCCTTAGGCCTTATTCAAGGGGTAACAGAGCCTTTGCCGGTTTCGTCAAGCGGGCACATGGTGATTCTGAATTCAATTTTCGGGGAAATCCTGTCGAGCGCCGATATGAATAACTTTCAGATTATCACCAATCTCGCCTCGCTTTTGGCCATTGTTTTTTATTACCGTCAACTAATCAAGCAAATCGCCGCGGGAAGTTGGCGGTACTTAATCAAAAAGGATAAAGAATATCAAGGTGATTTTAAATACTTGATTTATATTATAATCGCGACAATTCCGGCGGGAGTCATCGGTATTATAATAAAATTATTGGAACTAGATACCTATTACACCAATATAGTATGCGTCGGCATTTGTCTCTTTATAACCGGCAACTTGCTTTTGTACACTCACCGCGTCGCCCCGTACGCGGAAAGGGACGATATTACCCTGAAGGACAGTTTGTTAATGGGGGGCGCGCAGGTAATCGGTTTGTTGCCCGGAATCAGCCGATCCGGCGTCACGACATCCTTCGGCGTCGGAAACAAAGTAAAACTTGATAAAGCGTTTCGGTTTTCTTTTTTGATGTACATCCCGGCGAGCGTCGGCGCCGCCGCGATCGGCGTTTATGACCTTACAAAACTGAGTCATTCCGATAACGCCGTTTTTATTCCCGGATATATCGGAGCCTTTGTCGTCAGTTTGATCGCAACATACTTTGCGATATGGCTTTTCTTTAAGTTAATTAAAAACAGAAACCTGAAATATTTCGGCTATTACTGTCTGGCGGCGTCGCTCGTCGTTATGGCGCTCGTCGTCGCGGGAGTATTTTAAAAACCGGAAGCTCATTCGTTTGCTTCCGGTTTTTTTCTTTACCTTCACTTTCACTTATTAAATGACATACAACCATACAATTATTAACCGGCCAACATATTCTATACTGAAAGTGAGGTGAATCAATGACTCGAGAAAGATGCTCTTCCTTCCCCACATGCCGCAATTGCATCCATGATGTCGTGTTAAAAATCGATCAATTGCAAAAGGAGGCAATCCTTGAAGACGAGTGCGAAGGTTGCGAGAGCCCGTTGACAAAAAAACTTTTCAACACGAGACCTATTACTTTTTATCTTTGCAACGGGTCAGCGTTTACGGTCGAGATCCCGGAAACCACCGAGACCACAAGCGTATTCCGAATCGAGGAACTAAGGGGCGATTGCGTCACTCTTAGGATTCTCAAGCAGTGCGGGCCGAAATTTATTTGTACAAATCATACAGTTATCCTTAATCTTTGCTGCGTTTGTGGATTACAATGCTTCGATCCGATTTGCTGCTAAGAATGCAAAAGAAGATGCAAGCCCCACTAGAACCTGATTATTACAATATCAGTGATATTGTTTAAATAAATCTCCTCTATGTTTTCTTCATCGGTTTTAATGAATAACTTGCGGTCTGTTTTTTTAAATGGAATACCGATAATTTCCTCTCCCTCACATACGATATTGCATAATACCGGTCGGTTTTTGTGATACATTTCAATGATATTATTTAGCTTTCTTTCTTCCAGGAATTCCAGTTTTGATCTTGTTTTGACATTCCGCACTTTTTGTGTCCGGCTATCGAATATTTTTTGATGCGGGACTCCGTTTACCTGAGTGCTAACCGTGTTAATAAACATCAACGGACCATTGTCTTTAAGCAAAAACATCACCCTTATCATTATATGAGCGGGGTGATGTTTTCATTCTAATTTTTGTTTTTGCCGTATAACACGGCGAGTCCGTCAAGAATTAAGTTTTCGTCATAAATCGCCTTCTCTTCAAGAAAAGGAAAGATAATTTTCGCCTCGCCGCCGGTAATAACGACATTGATATCCTCGCCCATTTCCTTTTTGATTTTTCTGATGATACCGTCGATCATCGAGGCCGTCCCGTAAATCATGGCGCTTTGGATGGAAGTCGCGGTATCCTTGCCGATAATGTGGGGAGGAACGTCAATTTTCACGCCTTCAAGTTTTGAGGTCTTTGAGACAAGATTGGAAAAAGAAGTGGAAATTCCCGGAGCGATAATCCCGCCGAGCAATTCTTTCTCCCGGTTTAAATAAAAGAATTTGATTGCCGTGCCCATGTCAATTACCAAAAGCGGCGCGCCGTATTTATTGTAACCGCCGACGATTCCCACCAAGATATCGGCGCCCAGCTGCTTGGGATGATCTATTTTAATCTTGATTCCCGTCTTTATGCCGGGTCCGACGAAAAGCGGCGTAATTCCGAGATATTTTATGACCGTCTTTTCAAACACGTGATCAAGCTCGGGTACGACGCTTGATATTATCGCCCCGATAACCTGCCGGGAATCATACCCGTAAAACCGCAATATCTCAATCAATTTCACGCCGTACTCGTCGGCGGTTTGACGCGTATTGGTGTGAATGCGAAAACTGCCGATCAGCGTGTTTTTTCCGTCAATCAAACCGATAACGATATTAGTGTTGCCGATGTCAATTCCCAAAATCATATACTATTACCTTCATGCGCGGGAATGATATTTTCCGTCGATGGTGCTGACGATAATTTTATCGCCGACCTCGATAAACAAGGGAACCAAAACCCGGTATCCCGTCTCCACAATCGCGTCCTTGGTTGCGTTGGCGGCGGTGTTACCTTTCACGCCGGGGGCGCATTCGATAACCTCGAGCGTCACCTTTTCCGGAAGTTGGACGCCTAAAATCTCGCCCTGGTAATCGATAATCGTAACCATCGTTCCTTCCAGGATAAAGTTTTTCTCATACTCGAGCATTCCCTTGGGAATATCGAACTGCTCGTACGTTTCCATGTCCATAAAGGACAAGTTCGTCCCGTCGTCATACAAATATTGGACCTTCTTTTTCTCGATGATCGCGCGATTAACTTTCTCGTCGGCGTTGAAAGTATAATCAATCGTCGCCCCGGTCCGCAGGTTTTTTAATTTTGTCCGGACGAACGCCTGGCCCTTTCCCGGTTTAACGTGTTGAAACTCAATAACTTGATAGATGTTTCCATCATATTCGATTGTAATGCCCGTTTTAAAATCATTTGTTGAAACCATAATTACCTCCTTAATCTATTATTTCGATATCATAATGGGCCGTGAACTCTTCGAGCGTGTTCAATATCAACAAATTATCTTTTTTCATGAAATCATAATCGCTGTCGTAGCGGTCTCCGTAACCGATCCACGGTTCAAGGCAAACAAAAGGCGCTTGTTTCCCGGGGGGCGACCACACGGCGAAAGTGATGAACTGAGGAAAAGAAAAGCAAATCCCTTTGTCTTTTTTGTTCAATAGCTTAACTTTTTTTGATTTGACGCGCGGGATTATAATCGTGTCAATATCAAACAACCCGTAATCCAACCTTAACTCTTTTAAATTTTGATAGGTCCTGGCGGGAACGTCAAAATTCAATGTGCCATTGCTTTCCACTCTCGGAGAAGAAAATGTTTCCGCGTTTTCAAAATAAATGGCGTAATCCGTAAACGCCTCGCCGGGGTAAAGCGGACAATTAAATCCGGGATGTCCGCCAATATTAAACGGCAGCGATTCCTCGTACTCGTTTACGACATTTATTTTGGCGCGCAAAACGTTTTGCATCAAAGCGTAAGTTATAATCACTTTATATTTATATGGATATTTCTCTAGCGTATCCGAATTATAAGTATTTATTAAACTGATTTCATTTTCTTTCCGGTGCAATACTTCAAAAGTCATATCGCGCAAAAAACCGTGAATGTTCATATGATATGTTTTCCCGTTTATCACGGTTTTTTTATCTCGCAGGTTGCCGACTATCGGAAATAAAAACGGCGCGGAACCTGACCAATATCGCGGGTCTCTTTGCCAGATATACTCGACTCCTTTTTCGCTTTTAAGCGAGATTAACTCGGCGCCCGTTGATTTAATCGTCGCCGTTAATAATTCGTTTTTTATCGAATGCATCACGATCTCCTCTCATATTATTATATCATAACCAGGAATAAAAAGTCATTATTTTTCCGGTTCGGTTAATAATATGTTATAATTGTTTCGGGTGAAACCGCATGAAAATAATAAAGATTGAACCGCAAGGATTTTGCGGGGGCGTTGTTTACGCGATTAACATGGTGGAAAAAGCTCTTGCGGGAGAAAACGCGACAAAACCGATATACATGTTGGGGAATGTCGTTCATAACAAAAACGTTGTCCGCGCCTTTCGCGAAAGAGGCGTCATCGTCCTGGAAGGGGCGTCTCGTGACGAAATGCTTGAGAAAATCGATTCGGGGACGATTATAATCACCGCCCACGGCGCAAGCGATAAAATAAGAAAACGCGCCCGAGAAAAAGGATTGAATATAATCGACGCCACCTGCCGGCACGTCACCAAGACTCATGAACTTGTCAAAGAAAAGCTTTCCGCCGGTTACGGCGTCTACTACTACGGTAAAAAAAACCACCCCGAGACCGAAGGAATATTAGGGATATCCTCCGCCATTATTCTCGTATCCGACGATAATAACCTGGATAAACTCCCGAAATGCGAAGGCAAGGCCATTCTCACGAATCAAACGACCATGTCCTATCTTGAAGTTTATCGCTTATACGAAAAATTGCGGCGGATAATCCCTCATCTCGAGTTGGCCGAAGAGATATGCGACGCCACGCGCCGGCGGCAGGAAGCCGTTATCGCGCAAAAGGGGAAAATCGATCTATGCGTCGTCGTCGGCGACACCTTAAGCAATAACACCAGGATGCTTAAGGAAACGGCGGAGAAAAACGGGATTAAAGCGATTCAAGTCGAAGGCGCCGCCGAACTTGATAATTATGACTTTTCGCCTTACGAGACGGTCGGCGTGACCGCCGGGGCCTCAACCCCGAAAAACATAATCAACGACGTGATCGCCGCTTTAGCGGCAATTAAAAACACTTCGCCGAATTAAGAGCGGCGAAGTGTTTTTTATTTATTCATCCCTTAATTTTGCCTGATGGGTCGATTCTAGGTTCCTGACGATCTTGTCGACCATCCGGTTTATCTCCTCGTCGGTTAAAACGTAGTCGGCGGAAAACACGAGTTTGATTCCTACCGATTTCTTGTCGGAGCCGACATTCTCCCCGGAATAGACGTCAAAAATATCTACCTCGCGCAAGTGCTTATTCCCGCTTTGTTTAACGGCGTTAATCAGCGACCCGGCCAAAACGTCGCTGCCAACGATAACGGCGATATCGCGCTCGACCGAGGGGAATTTATGAAATTGTTGATATACAACCGGGGTTCTTTGGCGCTCTAACACGGCGCTGATGTCAAGCTCGCAAACATATACGTCTGTCTCTTATACACATCT